>JADGRM010000176.1 GCA_017880945.1 Gallionella sp.
CTCACCGCCGCATCAAAGATGCCCGGACTGGACGGGCAGAAGATGTCCAAGTCCTACAACAACACCATCAGCCTGCGCGAGGACGAAGCCAGCGTGAGCAAGAAGATACGCACCATGCCGACCGACCCGGCGCGTATCCGCCGCACCGATGTCGGCAATCCCGACAAGTGCCCGGTGTGGCCGTTGCACCAGGTGTATTCCAACGAGCAGACCAAGCAGTGGGTCATGCAGGGTTGCAAGAGTGCCGGCATCGGTTGCATCGAATGCAAACAGCCGGTGATCGACGCAGTGCTTGAAGAACAACGCCCGATGCGCGAGCGCGCGCAACTGTATCTGGACGACCCGGCGCTGGTGCGCAACATCATCGCCGACGGCTGCGAAAAGGCGCGCAAACTGGCCTCCGAGACCATGCGCGATGTGCGCGAGGCGATGGGAATAAGTTACACCTGACCGCGATATGCCTGACCATGAGATGATCGAAGCACAACCCCAACTTGCCCCTCTCGCCCGTATCCACGGCGAGCCGATGCTGGTGCTGCCGCAGGATCTGTACATCCCGCCGGACGCGCTGGAGCTGGTGCTGGAGACCTTTCAGGGGCCGCTGGACCTGTTGTTGTACCTGATCCGCAAGCACAACCTCGACGTGCTGGATATCCCGATGGCAGAATTGACCCGGCAATACATGGGCTACATCGAGATGATGCACAAGCATCGCCTGGAACTGGCAGCGGACTATTTGCTGATGGCAGCGGTGCTGATCGAAATCAAATCGCGCATGTTGCTGCCGCGTCCACCGAAGGCCAGCGAAGAAGGCGGAGAAGACCCGCGCGCCGAATTGATGCGCCGCCTGCTGGAATACGAACAAATGAAACTTGCCGCGCAAAAGCTCAACGAACTGCCGCAAGCCGGACGCGATTTCGAGATCGTGCAAGTGCTGATCGAAAACACCGTGCGCGAACGCCAGCCTGAAGTCAGCGTCGAAGATTTGCGTCAGGCATGGATGGGGTTGCTGGCGCGCGCCAAGCTCAACACGCATCATAAAGTGCGTCGCGAACAACTCTCGGTGCGCGAGCAGATGACGCACATCCTGCGCAGTTTGCAGGGCGGCGAGTTTGTCGAGTTCGGCAAGCTGTTCGATATGGAAAGCGGCGTGCCGAAACTGATTGTTACTTTCATCGCCATCCTCGAACTGGCCAAAGAATATCTGGTTGAAATCCAACAAAGCGAAACCTTGGGGAATATCTATGTCAGAACAAATCGAGCCATTACCGCAGAGTGAAGAAGTAACATTACCCGTTCGTGTTGAGACCTTAGACACCGTTCGCCCAGATCTGGTTGAAGGCTCGCTGCAAAGCAGCGGCGAAACTGACGGTGTACCCCCTGCGGGGGATGCTTCGTCCTTCGATACCCCAGGGGGCTCAGTGCGAACGGAATCAGTTGGGGAAGCAATCGACACACGGCAACTCAAGCGCGTGCTGGAAACCGCGCTGTTGACCAGCGCCGAACCGCTGTCGTTAGCTGAGTTGAAAAAACTCGGCGACACATCGCTGGACAATCGCCAACTTGAAACGCTGCTCGAAGAACTTGCGCAGGATTGGCAAGGTCGAGGCGTGGAATTGAGCCGTGTGGCGAGCGGCTGGCGGTTCCGCGCCAAGCCGGAAATGCAGCAATATTTGGACCGGCTCAACCCGCAAAAGCCGCCCCGCTACTCGCGTGCGGTGCTGGAAACCCTTGCCATCATCGCCTACCACCAACCGGTCACACGCGGCGACATCGAGGAGATACGCGGTGTTGCAGTCTCATCGCAAATCCTGAAAACGCTGGAAACACGCGGTTGGGTGGAAGTGGTCGGTACACGCGATGCCCCCGGAAAACCCGAATTGTTCGCCACCACCAAGCAACTGCTCGACGATCTCAATCTGCGTGCCCTGCAAGAATTGCCATCGCTGCAGGAGATCGGCGCTTTGCTGGAGCAAGATGCAGCAGTGCAGGCGTAATTGATTTGCAATGTCGGCGCGCAATCCAGGCTGGTGACGCCAGACCCTCTGCGAGGCATCGCACCCAAATAGACATCAAGGCATGAAACTGATCCAATCCCGCGACAATCCTTTCTTCAAGGAACTCGTCAAGCTCTCCGGCTCGGCGCGGCAACGCAACAAATCCGATCAGACGTTGCTGGACGGCGCGCATTTGCTGGCAGCGTATCTGGATAGCGGCAATCGGCCGCGCCATATTCTGCTGAGTGCGGCGGCGTTGCACGGCGGAGAAATCGCCGGCTTGCTGGAACGCTTGACAGACGTGCCCGTCACGCAACTGGATGACAAGCTGTTTGCGCAACTCAGCGAGCTGAAATCGCTCACCGGCATTATCGCGCTGATCGATCTGCCCCAGCCTGCGGTCGGGCAAAGCCGCTTTGCCTTGTTGCTGGAGGATATCCAGGATCCCGGCAATCTCGGCTCGATGTTGCGTTCCGCTGCTGCTGCGGGGTGCGATGCGGTGTTTCTTTCCATGGGATGCGCAGATGCATGGTCGCCGAAAGTGCTGCGCGCAGCGATGGGCGGACATTTTGCGTTGCGCATTTACGAGCGGCAGGATTTGCCGGGCGTGGCTAAAGCATTTACCGGTACGTTGCTGGCAACCAGCCTGCAAGCAGCGCGCAGCCTGTACGAGTGCGACCTGCGCGGCAATGTTGCATTTCTGATTGGCAACGAAGGGACAGGGCTGTCCGATGATGTGCTGAGTCTCGCCATACAGATCACCATTCCGATGCCGGGCAACGTCGAGTCGCTGAATGCCGCCGCTGCAACGGCGATCTGTTTGTTCGAAGCGGTACGGCAACGTGCAGGTATCCGCCTCGGCGGCCCAGCCACGTATAAAACTCCTTGACCTGTAAGCCTATTTCGCTATAATGCGCGCCCCTGTGAGACTGTGCCTGTAAAATTGTTACGGGCAGTTCACTTACCTTGCTCCACCGCACCGCAAGCGGGGGGCTTAACCATAAGGAGATGTAATGCGACATTACGAAATCGTGTTTATCGTGCATCCCGATCAAAGCGAGCAAGTGCCCGCGATGATCGAGCGTTATCGCACACTGGTCACTTCCAAGGGTGGTCACATCCACCGTCTCGAAGACTGGGGCCGCCGCCAGTTGGCTTACCCGATCCAAAAGATCCACAAGGCACATTACGTGCTGATGAATATCGAATGCAACCAGGAAGCACTGGACGAGCTGGAGCACGCATTCCGCTTCAATGATGCGGTATTGCGCCACCTGACCGTCAAGACCAAGGCTGCGGTCGTTGAGCCGTCCGCCATGATGAAGGAAGAAAAATCCCGCTCCGTGCCGGCTGAAGGCGGCTTTGTTGCCCCAGTCCAGGCTCAAGAAGGCGTGGCAGCAGCAGCTTAATTGGCGCGTAACCAGGTTGTCATCAGCGGCGAGTTGATCGCACTGGAAAGTTTGCGGTATACCCCGGCTGGGGTGGCGAGAGTGGCACTGACGTTAAGTCACACCTCGCAGCAGTCCGAAGCAAATGGTTTACGGCAGGTGCAGTGTGAAGTGAATGCACTGGCGTTTGCCGGGGTGGCTGAAAAAGCCGCCCAGTTTGCAGTAGGACAGAACGTGAAAGTGCGCGGGTTTTTAGCCCAGCAAAGTATCCGCAGCCGGCAACTGGTTTTGCATATAAACGACATAATTTTGGAATAAGGAAACATCATGGCCCGTCCATCAGACAAGAAGAAAGATGACAAGAGCAAGCGTTCTTCCCGTAACAATCTGTTCAAGCGCCGCAAGTTCTGCCGCTTCACAGTCGAGAAGATCGCCTATGTGGATTACAAGGATATCAACATCCTCAAGGAATTCATCGCCGAAAACGGCAAGCTGATCCCGGCACGCATTACCGGTACCAGGACACATTATCAGCGCCAACTGAGCACCGCCGTGAAACGCGCGCGCTTCCTGGCCTTGATGCCTTACACTGATCTGCACTAAGGAGCCCGGACATGCAAATAATTTTGATGGAAAAAGTGACCAACCTCGGCCAATTGGGTGAAGTGGTCAAGGTCAAGAACGGCTTCGCGCGCAATTTTTTGATTCCGCAAGGCAAGGCCAAGCGCGCAACTGCCGCCAATATGGCTGAGTTTGAAGTGCGTCGCGTCGAGCTTGAAGCGGCCGACAAGGTCAAGCTGGCCGAATCGCAAGCACGCGGCGAAAAGCTCGCGGGCTTGACCGTGCAGATCGTGCAAAAGGCCGGCGTGGATGGCAAGCTGTTCGGTTCTGTCACCAATGCCGACATCGTGGATGCGCTGGCTGCACAAGGCTTTGCAGTTGAAAAGTCGCAAGTGCGCATGCCTGAAGGTCACCTCAAGCAGATCGGCGACCATCCGATCAACATCGCGCTGCATACCGATGTGGTGGTGGGTATTACCGTTTCGGTGCTCGGCGAACACTGATTC
>JADGRM010000177.1 GCA_017880945.1 Gallionella sp.
TGGCCGCCAGCATCATCGCCAGCGGCATGATCACGCCCGCGATCAAATTCATCACGGGTCGCGCTCGCCCGCGCGAAAATCTCGGTATCGCCGCATTCCACCCGTTCAGCCTGAGTTATTCTTCGAATTCCTCTTTCCCCTCCGGGCACACCACTCAGGCATTCGCCGTGGCCTCGGTCATTGCAAATCACTACGACGAAACATGGGTGGCTTATTCTTCATATACGGTTGCCAGCCTGGTTGGCGTTGCGCGCATTTACCGCGACGCACACTTCACCTCGGATGTCATGGCGGGGGCATTGATCGGCACGCTGGTCGGAAAAAGCGTGGTGGCCCACAATAAACCGCTGCGCTCCGGCAAAGTGGTGGTGCTGCCGGAAATCATGCCGGGATTAGTCGGCGTGCGTGTCACAGGCAGTTTTTAGGGCACACCGATTAAAAGGGATACAATTAGTTTATCGGCCCAACTTCGCCCCCACCCGATTTAGCCGCCCATGAAAAACAGCATCGATGCACATATAGAGTTTTCTTTCAAAGGAGATACTTACTCTCTAACCTCGAATATCGACCTGGATCAGCTCATGGAGCATGATCATTCGTTCCCGTCGTTTCATGCAATATTGGCTCGTGATAACAAGATCGACACCTATTCCTATCTCTATGAAGTCATGCTGGAAACGGTGATCAGGTTTGCCAATGCGCAAGGGATCGCTGCGGATTTTCTAAACAATGGAGATTTCAACCAGGGGGCATTTATAGCTGCGTGGCAGGAAAACAGGACTCTCGCCCTGTTACAGCCCATCGCAATACGCGAATTGGGCATCGAGGATCTCAAGCAACATCAGGAACTCAAAAACGCACTCGTCCAAGCATACAACCTGGGGAAACGCATATGAAAACCGTTTTGGTTCTGTTCGCCGATGGCAGTGAAGAACTGGAAGCTATCACGATCGTTAACATTCTGCGGCGCGCCGGCATTACTGTCACGTTGGCGGGGTCGGGTGCAGGCCCATTGCGCGGCAGTCGCGGCGTGATGCTGATGCCGGATAGCACGCTGGAAACCGTGCTGCACAATGACTTTGACATGATCGTCCTTCCCGGTGGCCAGCCCGGCACCGACAATCTGAAGGCCGATGCGCGGGTATTGAAGCTGGTGCAGCGAATGGCGCAACAGGGCAAATATGTCGCCGCTATTTGTGCCGCGCCCGCGGTGCTTGCCACCGCCGGATTACTCGATGGTAAACAAGCCACCAGTTTCCCCGGCGCACTTGTCCCGTTCCCCAAGGTAAAACAACAACACGATGCCATCGTCGAAGATGGCAAGTTCATCACCTCGCGCGGACCGGGTACGGCAATGGATTTTGCGCTGACCTTGGTCGAACGACTGGCCGGTTCTGCCAAACGACATGAAGTCGAAACGGGATTGCAGCGTTAAGCCCGACGCCTATTCCCCTGATGCTCGAAGCGGGCATCTCTGTGGCTATTTGACCACGGTGATTTCACTGATCACATATTTTCCCTTGCGAACTTCGATCAGCGTGAATGCGACTTTTTGACCCTTTTTCAGGTTGGCCAGCAAGACCTTGTCCTGGACATCGAAATCCATGGTCATCCCCATCCAGCCAAGGCTGGCGATCGGCCCGTGGCTCAAATTGATTTTGCCCGCTTTGACATCCACACTATTGATCTTGCCTATTCCCTGATGGCTTTCTGTAACAGCTTTGCCATCCATGGGCACAATCACGGGCTTATCATCCGCAGCAGCAGGAAGTGCAGTCAGCAAAAGGAGTGCCAAAGGGATAAAAATAGATGCTGTGCGTTTCATGATATTTTCCTTTGCAGAATTAAAAGTATATTTCTGTGCTTAACAAGTTTGCGATAATACTGAAAACCCAGCTTTATATCAAAAGCATCCATCAGTGCTTGATTTTATTGCGCAGCAATATTGACGGACAAAATCAACCCGGATTTAAAGGCGAGAATAAAACTGTCGCAATATTTTGATCCTGGTTTAAAACCACGGATACACCCAGCCCTTCGCCAAGGTAAAACAGCCAAGATTCCTGTGAGTGCCCGATTTCCGGCCGCCAAGAATCATATGGTCGAATTCCCCATCAATTACTCGGGGCAAGTTGAAATGAAAGCACATGTCGCTGATTTGCAAATATTCTACACTGCCAATCCGCCAATACCTGTAAAAAAAAACATGATAATTGCAAAACGCTGGAATAATTTTACCGCCGCACCGCATCGTGTCATGTTCTTTGGCGGCGCGCTTCAAACCATTGCCGTGATGGTGTGGTGGCTGATCGAACTGGCGACACGCTATGGCTTGGCAGGGCATCCCTTGGTCTGGTCGATCGCGCCCGGTGCCGCACATGCTTACCTGATGATCTACGGCCTGTTCCCATTCTTCATGTTCGGCTTTTTAATGACCACTTATCCGCGCTGGATGAATGGCAAAGAAATACCGGCGCAACGTTATGTGCCTGCCTTCGTGCTGCTCACGCTTGGAGCCTTGGGTTTCTACGTTGGTCTGTTCATCGGTCACGATATCCTGCCGGCTGCCATATCCATCACGCTGTTTGGTTGGGGAGTGGCACTGTATGCGTTGTTGCGCGTATTGCTCGACACACCACCTTCCGACAAACGACACCCGAAAATGATATTCGTCGCTCTAAGCCTGGGCTGGTGCGGGCTGGCTGCCTTCTTGATTTGGTTGCTCAGCGACAACCCTTCATGGCTGCGCTTTGCAACGCAAGCCGGTTTGTGGCTGTTCCTGTTGCCGGTATTTGCCAGCGTCACACACCGCATGATTCCCTTTTTCACCAGCAGTGCCTTGCCGCATTTGCATGTGGATCGACCTGACTGGCCATGGTGGGTCGCACTGGCATCCAGCGTGGCGCATGGCCTGCTGCAACTTGCCGATGCACCTGCCTGGTCATGGTTATGCGATACGCCACTGGCCGTCGCCGCATTCTATTTGACCTACGCCTGGAGGTCGCGCCACACACTGCATATCCCGTTGCTCGGTGTGCTGCACATCGGCTTCGCCTGGCTGGGCATCGCCATGCTGCTATATAGCGTGCAAAGTTTCGCGCTGTTCATTGGCAGCGACACTGGCTTGATCTGGGGGCTCGCACCGTTGCATGCACTGACCATAGGTTGTTTTGCCACGATACTGATCGGCATGGCCACGCGCGTCACGCTCGGACATTCAGGCTTGCCAATGAAAGTGGATATGCCGATCAAACTGATGTTTGCGGGATTGCAGCTTGCCGCCTTGCTGCGTGTGCTGGCAGACATGCTGCCCATGCAAGAGGGACACTGGTTGTATCTTGCCGCAGCGATAATTTGGCTGGCTTGTTTCTCGCCCTGGCTACTGCGCTATTTGCCTGTCTATTGGCGGGCGCGTGCGGATGGTCGGCCGGGCTGATCGCATAACCAATCAGCGCAAGCTCATCACCTGCCAGCCGTATTTTTCGGCATGTGCGCGTAGCGTGGCATCAGGGTTCACAGCGACAGGATTTTTCACTTTGCTCAACAGCGGCAGGTCGTTCAACGAATCGCTGTAAAAAGTCGTCTCGGTAAAGCTGTCCAAATCCCAGTCGCGTTGCGCCAGCCAATTTTCCAAACGGATGATCTTTCCTTCGCGAAAACAGGGGACGCCGGCGACACGCCCGGTGAATTCGCCGCCATTGTGTTCAGGCTCGGTGGCGATCAGATGCTCGACATCAAACTCGCGCGCGATCGGTGCGGTAACGAAACTGTTGGTGGCCGTAATGATGACGCACACATCGCCCGCCGCGCGATGGCGATTGACCAGTTCGCGCGCAGGTTGCGTGATCATGCCCAACACCTGCTCATGCATGAATTGCCGATGCCATTCATCCAGCGTTTTGCGCGCATGGCGCGACAACGGCTTCAATTGAAAATCAAGAAACTCCTGGATATCCAAAGTCCCGGCCTTGTAATGTTCATAGAAGGCGCGGTTCTTCGCTTCGAACAACTCGCGGTCGAGTACGCCGATGCGGATCAGGAACTGCGACCACTCAAAATCGCTGTCGCCATTTAATAAAGTATTGTCCAGATCAAATAACGCTAAATTCACTTCGACTCCTTTTGCAATACTTCTTTGAGCAGTGGCACGGAAGGCGCACGATGCAGGCTCAGCGAATGTGCATCCAGCGCGTCCAGCGCCGCGAGCAGACTGGGCAAATCGCGCCTGCCATGGCGCAATAGATATTGCGTGACTTCCGGCGACAGGTCGAACCCTTTTGCCCGTGCATGCTGCGACAGTGCAAGCGCCTTTTCCTCGTCGCTCAGGCCATGCACCTGATACACCAAGCCCCATCCCAGGCGGGTGCGCAGATCGCCGCGCAACTTCAGATGCAGCGC
>JADGRM010000026.1 GCA_017880945.1 Gallionella sp.
TCATGCAGCAGGTTGCGCGGCAGTTGCAGGATTTCGGCGTGGCCTACGATGCCCGCGTGATTTCGGCGCACCGTTCACCCGACCTGCTGTTCGACTACATCAAGGATATCAGTGCGCAGGGCGTTCGTTGTTTCATCGCCGGGGCCGGTGGTGCGGCGCATCTGGCCGGGGTGATCGCCGGCAAGACGACGCTGCCGGTGCTGGGCGTGCCGATGCCGTCCAAGTATTTGCAGGGCCTGGATTCGTTGTTGTCCATCGTACAGATGCCCAAGGGCATTCCGGTGGCGACATTCGCGATTGGCGAAGCGGGAGCGGCCAATGCCGGATTATTCGCGGTGGCCATGCTGGCGATGACTGACACCGTGCTTGCACAGCGCTTGCAAACATTCCGCATCAAGCAAGCGGACGCGGTTAAGGCGATCACGCTGCCGGCTTTGTAGTCATCATTGTTGGAGAGAGAGTATGAGTGAAGTTGAACAAAATACCGAAGCCAAAACCGCAGCGAAGGGTTCGCGTAAAGTCAGATGGGTCGTGGGCGGCATCTTGTTGATGATCGCGGCGGCCGCAGCGATGAATCTGCCGCGCGGTTACAGCGACGATTTGTCGCGCATCGGCAAGGGCAAAGCAGCCGTGGTGCTGGTACGCGACAAGGATGCGGTGCAAAGTTTTGACCTGATGGAAGTGGTGAACGGCATTCGCGATCAGTATGCCGGGCGGGTCGAGTTTCTGTTGACTGATTTCAACACACCCGAGGGGCGTGAATTCATCTCATCCAAAGGCGGGGCGCGGGTGACCCTGGTGGTGCTCGATGCGAACGGAAAAATGTTAAACGTTTTATATCCGCCGCAAACTGCCGAGAGTGTGCAGCAGGCGATTGCCGGTGTGCTCGGGGTAGCGCAATGAGTGCAGCACTGCTGCAATCGGACATTAAAAGCCTGCCCTTTTTGCATCGCGGCAAGGTGCGCGACATCTATGCGGTAGGCGATGACAAGTTGCTCGTGGTGCAGACGGATCGCCTGTCAGCGTTCGATGTGATTTTGCCCGACCCGATTCCGGGCAAGGGCGAAGTGCTTACCACGGTGTCGAATTTCTGGTTCAACAAACTCCAACACGTCATTGCCAACCATCTGACCGGCATTGATCCGGAATCCGTGGTCAAGACCGAAGTCGAACGGGCGCAGGTACACGGGCGTGCCTTCGTGACAAAAAAGCTCAAGCCGTTGCCGATCGAGGCGATCGTGCGCGGTTACCTGGCGGGCTCGGGCTGGAAGGATTACCAGAAGACCGGTTCAGTATGCGGAATCAAATTACCAGCCGGGCTGCGCGAAGCGGAAAAACTGCCGGAACCCTTGTTCACGCCGTCCACCAAGGCCGCGGTGGGCGACCATGACGAAAACATCTCGTTCGCTCAAACAGTCGAATTGCTCGGAGAAATGCGCGCCAAGGAAGTGCGCGATGCCACGCTGGCGCTGTATGTCGAAGCGGCGAATTATGCGGCGACCAAAGGCATCATCATTGCCGATACCAAGTTTGAATTCGGCGTGGATGAGGCGGGCAAGTTGTATCTGATCGACGAGGCGCTCACGCCGGATTCCTCACGCTTCTGGCCGGCCGATCAATATCACGTGGGCAGCAACCCGCCCAGTTTCGACAAGCAATTCGTGCGCGACTGGCTGGAATCCTCGGGCTGGAACAAACGCGCTCCGGCGCCGCGAATTCCGCAAGACGTGCTGCAAAAAACCGCTGACAAGTACCGCGAGGCACTGGTCAAACTCACCGGCGCATGAACTCACCCCGGTTTCTCATCGAGGGATTTCAACGCTTTCGCGAACGCCATTTCGCCGAAGACAGCGTGCAGTTCCAGAATCTGGTTCAGTTTGGCCAAACCCCCAAAGCATTGGTGGTGGCCTGTTGCGATTCACGGGTAGATCCCGCGCTGGTGCTGGATTGCGCACCGGGTGATCTGTTCGTGGTTCGCAACGTCGCTAATCTGGTTCCTCCCGCCGAGAATCAGGGCCATTATCACGGCACCAGTGCGGCGTTGGAGTTTGGCGTAAAAGATTTGGCGGTGCGGCACATCATCGTGCTCGGGCACGCGCAGTGCGGCGGCATCCACGCCTTGCTGGAAGGCAGCGTGGACAAGGAGGAATCCTTTATTGCCGAATGGATGGGGATCGCGGATGCCGCACGGGAACAGGTGGAACGGGAGCATGCGAATGCAAGCAGCGAGGTGCGCCATCGCGCCTGCGAGCAGCAGGCGATCCTGGTTTCCCTTGATAATCTGAGGACTTTTTCCTGGGTACGCGAGCGAGTTGAACAAGGTAAGCTCACTTTGCACGGTTGGTATTTTGACATCGAGCGGGGTGAGTTGCTGGGTTATGACGCGACCACTGGCAAGTTTGAACCGCTGCAGCCATAACACGACTCCCCGATAAATCTGTTTGGCGAATCCGCAAGCCGGATGAATCACGTTGCGCGAAGGTTATTTTTTCCCGGTCAATTCCATGTAACGCACTTTGTCTGCATCATAGCGCGCTTCCACTGCTGCCTTTTCCGCTTGGGGCTTTTCAAAGTCCTTTTGCAGTTTGTCCAGCCTGGTTTGCGCTTCCCGTAAATCTTCATCCAGGGAAGGCGGTATTTTCCGATTTGTCTTGGTGTAGCGTTCAGCTTCTTTCTGCAATCCAGCCAAGTGGTCGCCGGCTATTTTGATCGCAGAAGCGATGACATTGAGGTTCGCATCGATCTGTTGCAAACTGCGGCTGCGTGCCAGATCTATTTCTTTCACGCTGCTATAAGTGTTGACCAGGGTTTTGTCACGGCGTTGTAGTTCAAGTGCGGTATTTGCCTCCTGACGTTTCTTTGCCTCCTCCTGCTCCTTGGCGCGACGCCTTTCCGGAGTGAGCACCTCTTCTGTTTTTACCACTCGCCCGGCCTTGTCCAGTTCGACATGATCCTTGTTGGCATATTCCGGTGGGATGGTTTCGCCGTAGTGTGTAGTGCCATTGTCATCCACCCATTTGTACAATTTTGCCGCGGCGGGCAAGCTGAAGGTGGTACCGACGATAAGCGCGACAAGCAATTTGGATCTATCCATTTTTTACTCCATAGCGATCACGATAAGATTGGACGGCAGCTACATTTTGCATCATTCCTGTTTCATTATGCAAATAGCCGAGCAAGTCGTCCAGCGTCGCGATAGATACCACCGGAATGCCATAGTTGCGTTGTACCTCCTGTGCGGCGGAAAGCTCGCCTTGTCCGCGCTCCATGCGATCCAATGCGATCACTACGCCGCAAGGCTGCGCACCGGCTGCGCCTATCAGCGCGATGGATTCGCGCACCGAGGTACCGGCAGAGATCACGTCATCAACGATCAACACGCGTCCGTGCAACGCGGCACCCACCGTGGTACCGCCTTCGCCGTGGTCTTTGGCCTCCTTGCGATTGTAGCAATAAGGCACGTTGTTGCCCTGTTCCGCCAGAGCGATCGCAGTTCCGGCGGCCAGCGGGATGCCTTTGTAGGCGGGGCCGAACAGCATGTCGAACGGCACTTCGGAAGCAAGGATCGCCTGCGCATAAAATTGCGACAGGTTTCTTAATGAAGCCCCGTCGTTGAACAATCCGGCATTGAAAAAATACGGAGACAACCGCCCTGCCTTGGTTTTGAATTCGCCGAAGCACAACACTTTTTGCTGCACGGCAAAGCGGATGAAGTCTAGTCTGAAATTGGACATGGTGAAAGCGACAGGCTGGGACGATGTCGCACATTATAATGGCAGGCACGATAACACCAGAGAATATTCATGCGCATCATCAGTATCAATCTGAATGGCATTCGTTCGGCCTCCAGCAAAGGCTTTTATGAATGGCTCGCACTGCAAGATGCAGACATCGTCTGTTTGCAGGAACTCAGGGCACAAGCGGCGGACATGACCGGGCAAATGCTCGCGCCACACGGTTATCACGGCTACTTCCATTATGCGGAAAAAAAAGGATACAGCGGTGTGGGCATCTATAGCCGCGAACAGCCGCAGCAGGTCATTTCTGGTTTGGGCATCGCCGAGTTCGATGCGGAGGGACGTTATATCTGTGCGGACTATGCCGGGTTCAGCGTGGTGTCGGTATATCTGCCTTCCGGTTCCAGCGGCGAGGAGCGCCAGGCGGTGAAGTTCAAGTTCATGGCGGCTTTCCTGCCGCACTTGAGGGATTTAAGGACAAGTGGACGCGAGGTGCTGATCTGCGGCGACTGGAATATCGCGCACAAGGAGATCGACTTGAAAAACTGGCGCGGCAACAAGAAGAATTCAGGCTTCCTGCCTGAAGAGCGCGCCTGGCTGACCGAGTTATTCGATGAAGTCGGATTCGTCGATGTGTTTCGCCGTGTGCATCCCGAATTGGAAGCCTACACCTGGTGGTCGAATCGTGGTCAGGCATGGGCCAAGGATGTCGGTTGGCGCATCGATTACCAGATTGCTACACCCGGTATTGCAGCACTTGCACAAACGGCAAGCATCTACAAAGCGCAACGTTTTTCCGATCATGCGCCGCTGATTGTGGATTATCTGTAGGGGCAGGTCTCAGACCTGCCTTTTTCGGTTATGTGATGAATCAGGGCAGGTCTGAGACCTGCCCCTACTGTGTTAACCCTGTTCCCAAGGCAGTCCCGCCGCCCGCCAGCCGCCGACAGTATTGCGGTGTTTGTCAGCGCTCATGTCGCCTTCGAATCCTTCCAGCACGTTGTAGCAGTCGCTATAGCCAGCCTGGGTGGCCGCCGCGGCTGCGTGGTGCGAGCGTGCCCCGCTGCGGCACAGGAATATTACCAGCGCCTCCTTGTCCACTTGCTGTTCCAGTTGGGTGAGGAAATGCGGGTTGGGTCTCATACCCGGATAAGTCGCCCATTCGATATCCACGCTGTTTATTACACGGCCTACCCAGTCCAGTTCTGCGCGGCTGCGCACATCCACCAGCTTGGCGCCGGGTGCGGCCAGCAAGATTTCATAAGCCTCACCGGGGTATAGCGCGCCCTCGTAAGGCAGGTTCATCTCCTGGGCGCGCTGTTGCGCGGCTTGCAGAATGGCGGTAATTTTTCCCATGATGTTTCTCTCTTTGAGTGTAGTGGCTCGGTAGCGTCGATTGAGTCCAATTGCAGATGGGTCGCGGATCACTTAACCTATGCCTGTGCTGCATGATGTAAGCAAAGTTTTACGATACTTCCTTAAATGTTATGCTGCACAGCTATGTACGCATACTAGCTCAACCCACATGAAAAATCACACTCAAACACACCCATCCCGCGACAATATCGGGGCTTTCGAACCGGTGCACCCGGAGCGTTTCGCCGCCGCGCAAAAAAGCACCTGGGTGAGTATAGGCATCAATGTGCTGTTGACGTCTTTCCAGGTAGTGGGCGGATTTTTTGCGCATTCGCAGGCCTTGATGGCGGATGGTTTGCATTCTCTGTCGGACTTGTTTTCCGATGTACTGGTGCTCTTTGCAAATCGCCACGGCAACCGGCACGCCGACGCTGATCATCCTTACGGTCATGCACGGATAGAAACCGCCGCGACGCTCATTCTGGGCACATTTCTGGCGGTGCTTGGCGTGGTATTGCTGGTGGCGGCTGCAATGCGCTTGCAGCATCCTGAGGCGTTGCGGGCAGTAAGTCCGCTCGCGCTTGCGATCGGGGTTCTTGCACTGATTGCCAAGGAAGGAATGTTCCGCTACATGCTGGCGGTGGCCAAGCGGGTGCGCTCACAGATGCTGGTGGCCAACGCGTGGCATGCGCGTTCGGACGCGGCATCTTCATTGGTGGTCATCGTCGGGGTGGCCGGCAACCTGCTCGGTTATACTTTCTTCGATCTGCTCGCCGCAGCGGTGGTGGGTGTGATGATCGCGCATATGGGCGGAAAGCTGGCTCTGGAAGCGTTGGCAGAGCTTATCGATACCGGACTGGACGCGGAGGAGGTCGAGGCGATACGGCAAACCCTGCTCAATACCCACGGAGTGCGCGGCTTGCATGAGTTGCGCACCCGCAAGATGGCCGACAACGCGCTGGTCGATGCGCACATCATGGTCGATCCCAAGATCAGTGTTTCGGAAGGGCATTACATCGCCGAATTGGCGCGTCATGCGGTGCTCAAAAATCATCATGTGATGGATGTGATGGTGCACATCGATCCGGAAGATGACTTGACGGCCAAGCCGAACGCGCATCTGCCCAGCCGGCCCGGACTGCTGGCGCATCTTGTCGAGCGATTGGAAGAGCCGGGTCTGCTGGATAATCGCGTGGTGTTTCATTATCTGGATGGCAAGGTCGATGCGGAGATCTATCTTTCATCAGACCAACGACTTGCCGGACAGGCCGATGAATTGCAAGCGCGATGTGATGAACTGGTGCGTGATGATGAATTATTTCGCATCATTCACGTTCACCGCATTCATGCACAGAATTAGTGCGCGAGTGGCCGGATCACGCCCATTATAGGTGCAAATTTTTTTTGTGCGGCCTAACTGGCTTATGGCACAATGACAGCTTGTTATGCGGATAGGGCTGGCACGCTTTCTGCATTTTAAATTTCGGGTATTTAGTTCAGCTGTTTAATTTTGATGTTTTGGGAGAATGTTATGTCGATGTCGGCAAATGATGTGTTGAAAATGATTAAAGACCGCGAAGTCAAGTTCGTGGATTTCCGTTTTACCGATACGCGCGGTAAAGAGCAGCACGTGGGAGTACCCGCCAAATACGTGGGCATGGAAAAATTCGAGGACGGTCATGCGTTCGACGGCTCATCGATCGCCGGCTGGAAAGGTATTCAGGCTTCGGATATGCTGCTGTTGCCGGATCCCTCGACCGCATTTCTCGATCCGTTCATGGACGAGGTGACTCTGGTGATCACCTGCGATGTGATCGAGCCGACCGACGGCAAAGGGTATGACCGCGACCCGCGCTCCATCGCCAAGCGCGCTGAAGCCTACCTGAAATCCAGCGGCATCGGCGATACGGCCTACTTCGGTCCGGAACCCGAATTCTTTATTTTCGATTCCGTGAACTGGCAAATCGACATGTCAGGTTGCTTCGTCAAGATCAACTCCGAAGAGGCTGCATGGTCCTCCGCAGAAAAGTATGACAGCGGCAATACCGGCCACCGTCCGGTCGTTAAGGGTGGCTACTTTCCGGTTCCCCCTGTCGACAGCCTGAATGACATCCGTGCCGCGATGTGCCTGGCTTTGGAAGATATCGGTATTGAAGTCGAGGTTCATCACCACGAAGTGGCGACTGCCGGCCAATGCGAGATCGGCACCAAGTTCAACACGCTGGTGCGTCGCGCTGACCAGACCCAGGTTTTGAAATATGTTGTGCACAACGTTGCGCATCAGTATGGAAAGACCGCAACCTTCATGCCCAAGCCTATCGTGGGTGACAACGGATCCGGTATGCATGTGCACCAGTCCATCTGGAAGGGTGGCAAGAATCTGTTTGCCGGTAACGGGTATGCAGGGCTGTCCGAACTTGCGCTTTACTACATCGGCGGTATCATCAAGCATGCCAAGGCATTGAACGCGATCACCAATCCAGGCACGAACTCTTACAAGCGTCTGGTGCCGCACTACGAAGCACCGACCAAGCTGGCTTATTCAGCGAAGAATCGTTCTGCTTCGATTCGCATCCCGCATGTGCCCAGTGAAAAGGCACGCCGTATCGAAACACGTTTTCCTGACCCGACTGCCAACCCGTACTTGTGCTTCACGGCTTTGATGATGGCTGGCCTGGACGGCATTCAAAACAAGATCCACCCCGGCGATCCCGCGGACAAAAATCTGTACGATCTGCCACCGGAAGAAGATGCAAAGATACCAACAGTGTGCAGCTCGCTGGATGAAGCCCTGGCACATCTGGACAAGGATCGCGAGTTCCTGACCCGTGGCGGCGTGTTCTCCAACGACTTTATCGATGCCTATATCGCATTGAAAATGGATGAGGTGACCCGTCTGCGCATGACCACGCATCCGGTAGAGTTTGAAATGTATTACAGCATCTAAGAGTTTAAAACTTAGAGCAGGACAGCAAAACGGGGCTTCGCGCCCCGTTTTGTTTTGAACGGGAAATGTTTGTCTGTGTCTGACGCATGACCTATACTTGCCGCGTTACTTCGAGGAAGAGCGAACATGAAACGATATTTATTTGCCGCGTTGTGTGTCTGCCCGTTGTTGGCGCATGCTGATATCTATAAGGCAGTGGATGCGGATGGGCATGTCACTTACTCGAGTTCTCCGATCAAGGGTGGCAAGAAGCTTAATCTGGAACCGCTGCCTACCATGAAGCCAATGGCGGTTCCGCCCTCGGGCTTTCCGAGGGTGGATGGTGAAACGCAAAGAGGGCGAGACGATACCCGGCGCAAGATTCTGCAAGACGAGCTGGATACCGAAGAGAAATTGCTTGAGGTCGCCAAACAGAACTTGAACGAAGCCGAGTCAAATCCGGAAGTCTTCAAGGGGCAGGACGGCAAGACTTATCGTAATGTCGCCAAGTACGAAGAGAAGACCAAACCGCTACAGGAACAGGTTGATCTGCATACAAAAAATATCGAGGCTCTTAAGACAGAGCTGAATAAACTACCAAAATAAACATTGTCACGTCCGGCATATTTTCCTGGCATGTTTTCTGCTGTGTAAAACATTATGCCCGACCTTCCTTATCTCACATTGGAATACCTGGCGACCGCCGTTATCCTGCTGGATGACGAGTCGCGCATCGCTTATCTCAATCCGGCTGCGGAACATCTGTTCGACGTGAGCGGGAAAAACCTGCTCGGGCATCCGCTGCAACAGGTGTTCACGCATACCGAACAGCTGGCCAGCGCGATGCAGCAAGCGATCCGGAACAATGCCAGCTATATCGAACATGATCTGACACTGGGCACGCATGCGCACGGCAAGCTGCAACTGCGCTGTGCTGCAACTCCCCTGCAATTCGGCAAACGATGTTTATTGCTGGAATTTCATGCTATGGATATGCCATTGAAACTGGCTCGCGAAGAACAGATGCTGGATCAGACGCAGGCCAGCCGCCTGCTGTTGCGCAATCTCGCGCATGAGATCAAGAACCCGCTCGGCGGTATACGCGGTGCGGCACAGTTGCTCGAACAGGAATTGGAAAAACCGGGTTTACGCGAATATACCCAAGTCATCGTGCAAGAGGCGGACCGGCTGCGCTCGCTGATGGAGAAATTGCTTGCTCCGCAGAATTCCTCGCACTACAGCGCGCTTAATATCCATGAAGTGCTGGAGCGTGTGCGCAGTGTGGTGTTGGCGGAAATGCCGGAAGGCCTGACGATACGACGGGACTATGACATCAGTCTTCCCGCAATGATCGGGGATAAAGAGCAGTTGATACAAGCCATGCTCAACATCGTGCGTAACGCCGCGCAGGCCATGCAAGGCAACGGGACTATCGTTTTGCGCACCCGCATCGCGCGTCAGGCGACGCTGATCAAACGCCGCCATCGCCTGGCAGTGAAAGTGGACATCATTGATAATGGCCCCGGTATACCGCCGGAATTAAAAGACAAGATTTTCTATCCGCTGGTGTCGGGGCGTGCCGACGGACATGGGCTGGGGCTGACCCTGGCGCAAGACTTTGTCAGTCAGCACCACGGCATGATTGAATTTGACAGCGAACCGGGGCGCACCTGCTTTACCGTGCTGCTTCCTCTTCCATGATTATTTGGTGACTATTATGAAACCAGTTTGGATTATTGATGATGACCGTTCGATACGCTGGGTGCTGGAGAAATCGCTGACACGCGAAGATATCGAGTTCAAAAGTTTTGCCTCTGCAGACGATGCGCTGCGTGCGTTGGGTAACGACGTGCCACAGGTGGTGGTCAGCGATATCCGTATGCCGGGAAGTTCGGGGCTGGATTTTTTGCAGACGCTGCATCAACGGCATCCGCTCATTCCGGTCATCATCATGACAGCCTATTCCGATCTGGAGAGTGCCGTCTCGGCATTTCAGGGAGGCGCGTTTGAATACCTGCCCAAGCCGTTCGACATCAATCACGCGGTGGAACTGATACGACGCGCGCTGGAACAAAGCAAACGCAAGACAGCCGAAGCAGAAGATGTTCAAGTGGCAGCCGATATTCTCGGCCAGGCTCCTGCGATGCAGGAAGTATTCCGCGCCATCGGCAGACTGTCGCAATCGCACGCGACGGTGCTGATCAATGGCGAATCGGGTACCGGCAAAGAGTTGGTTGCACGTGCTTTGCACCGCCATAGCCCCCGTTCGGACAAGCCGTTCATCGCGATCAATACCGCGGCGATCCCCAAGGACTTGCTGGAATCGGAATTGTTCGGCCATGAGCGCGGGGCGTTCACCGGCGCAGCTACGACCCGGCACGGACGTTTCGAACAGGCAGAAGGCGGCACGCTGTTTCTCGATGAAATTGGCGATATGCCAGCCGATCTGCAAACCCGTTTGCTGCGCGTGCTGTCAGACGGGAATTTCTACCGCGTCGGCGGTCATCAGCCGATCAAGGCCAACGTGCGCATCATCACAGCCACTCATCAAAACCTGGATGAACGGGTCAAGCTGGGCCTGTTCCGCGAAGATCTGTTCCATCGTCTGAACGTGATAAGGCTGCGCCTGCCGCCGCTGCGCGAACGTCGCGAGGATATCCCGCTGCTGGCAAAATATTTCCTGCAAAAGAGCGCGCGCGAACTGGCGGTCGATCAGAAACAATTCAGCGATGCGACGTTGCAACATCTCAGCGCACAGGATTTTCCCGGCAACGTGCGGCAACTGGAAAATCTCTGTCACTGGCTGACCGTGATGACGCCTTCTCAGACAGTCGAGATTGCCGATCTACCCCCGGAATGGCGCGGTGGTTCCCCTGCGAGCGCATCAATTGGCGGAGATTGGACTGCGGCCCTGGCGCAGCAGGCAACACTGGCCCTGCAGCGCGGGGATGAGCGCATCATGGATACGCTCACCATACAGTTCGAGCGTACCCTGATCCTGCAGGCCCTGCAGCACACCAACGGGCGACGCATCGAAGCCGCCACCCTGCTCGGCATCGGCCGCAACACCCTGACGCGCAAGATTCAGGAACTGGGCCTGGAAAATCAGGATGCGTAGGGGCGGGTTTGAAACCCGCCCTTATTCGGATGTGTAAAAAGGCGGGTTTGAAACCCGCCCCTACCCCAATCGCTTGAGCAGCTTCTCGTGTATCCCGCCGAAGCCACCGTTGCTCATCACCAGGATGTGGTCACCGGGCCTCGCGGCTGCGGTGATCTTTTCGATCAACACACCAAGATCTTCCTCGACGACCGCTTTGCTGCCCATTGGGGCCAGCGCGCCGTGCGCATCCCAGCCGAGGTTGCCGGCGTAGCAGAACACCAGGTCAGCGTCCTTCAGACTTCCCGGTAGCGCGTCTTTCATCACGCCCAACTTCATCGTGTTGGAGCGCGGCTCCAGTACCGCCAGTATCCGCGCATTACCGACTTTGTGGCGCAGCCCGGCAACGGTGGTATCTATCGCAGTGGGGTGATGGGCAAAATCGTCATAAACGGTAATACCATTTGCCACGCCGCGCACTTCCATGCGCCGTTTCACATTCTTGAATTCGCTTAAAGCCGCCAGGCCTTGCGCGATGGGTACGCCCGCATGGCGCGCGGCGGCGAGTGCGGCGAGTGCGTTCTGGCGATTATGTTCGCCGAGCAAGTCCCAATTCAGCGTGCCTTGCGGTTTGCCATTCAGTGTCACGCGGTTGCCGGCATCTATCTGCCAGCCATCATCCGTGCCGAAGCGCTCAACCGGAGTCCAGCAACCGCGCTGCAATACGCGATCCAGTGAGGCCTCGCGGCCATTGCTGACGATCAGGCCGTTGCCTGGTACGGTGCGCACCAGATGATGGAACTGCGTTTCTATCGCGCCGAGATCGGCAAAGATGTCGGCGTGATCGAATTCGAGATTGTTGAGTATCGCGGTGCGCGGATGGTAATGCACGAACTTGGAACGCTTGTCGAAAAACGCGGTGTCGTATTCATCCGCCTCGATCACGAAGAATGGCGATTCCCCTCCCCCCGAGGAAGCGGGGAGAGAACAGAGGCGCGCGGAAATGCCGAAATTCTGCGGCACCCCTCCGATCAGGAAGCTGGGGCTGAGTCCGGCGTAATCCAGTATCCACGCCAGCATCGCGCTGGTGGTGGTCTTGCCGTGGGTGCCCGCGACAGCCAGCACCCATTTATCGTGCAGGATGGTTTGCGCCAGCCATTGCGGGCCGGAGATGTAGGGCAGGTTGCGATTGAGGATCTCTTCCATCAATGGATTGCCGCGCGATACCACATTGCCGATCACGAACACATCCGGCTTGAGGCCAAGCTGTTCCACGCCGAAGCCTTCGATCAGTTCTATGCCCTGCGCTTCCAGTTGCGTGCTCATCGGCGGATACACATTGGCATCACAGCCGGTGACGCGATAACCGGCTTGCTTGGCAAGCGCCGCGATGCCGCCCATGAACGTGCCGCAGATGCCCAGAATGTGTATTGCCGGTAGTTTATTCGTGCTCATAGACGCTCAATCTTCCCGGCGGATCCATTGGGAATGTACGGTCGATTTGGAGTACCACAACAATGCAGCCGCTATGGTGGTGCCAACGATAAGCGTTATCCAGGGATAACCACTCAAGTCATAACCAATGAAGGGCAGGAACAGCAGGGGAACCCACAACATGGCCCATATAAGCGCTATCACCATGCCCGCCCAGCCTACGAAAACACCCGCGGTGGTGCGCCGGGTGACCCTGTGAGCTCCACATGTCTCACAAATAACTGCATCGGGGCTGATTTCAGAAGCGCAGAATGGACATTGCATAATTTCTTTCTAAGAGTAAAAAAGCGAATACTTCCTAAGCGCTGCGAAAAATAAAATATACCGCACCCATCATGCATAGCGCCGCATACAAATAATCCCACTTCAACGGCTGGTTCATGTACAACACCGCGAACGGCACAAACACTGACAATGTGATGACCTCTTGCAGTATCTTCAATTGCCCGAGGCTGAGTTCGGTGTAGCCGATGCGGTTGGCGGGGACTTGAAGCAGATACTCGAACAGCGCGATGCCCCAGCTCACCAGCGCCGCCACATACCAGGGCGAAGTTGCCAGATTCTTCAGGTGCCCATACCACGCGAAAGTCATGAACAGGTTGGATACGGCGAGCATCAGCGCCGTAACCAGCAGCGGGTGCGAGATCAGGTTCATACTGTTATTCTTTCAACCGACCGTCGAACAGCGTGTTGAAAAACGTAGCGAGCGAAGCCGGGACAAGGCGCGAAAGGATGAAGAAGCGGAGTTTACACAGGAGTTCATCACTTCGTGATCCCGCATTCTGAATCCTTGAGCAACACAGTTCCGGCGAGCGCATAACCAAACACTTGGCAACCGTCTTTGGTTGCTTAGTGGGATGGCTATAACCAATGACTTGCCCAGCGTCTTTTGCTGGGTTAGTCAGATGGCTAGTAGTCATATCAGTTGTTTCATCAGTAGTTTTGCGACGCGTTGTTAGTGCACGCCGAGCAACTCAACATCAAACACCAGCGTTGCGTTCGGTGGGATCACCCCGCCCGCGCCGCGCGCGCCATAACCCATATTCGCAGGAATGATCAACGTGCGCTGCCCGCCGACTTTCATGCCCGCCACGCCTTGATCCCAGCCTGCGATGACGTGGCCTGCGCCAAGAGGGAATTCGAACGGCTCGTTGCGGTCGCGCGAGCTGTCGAATTTCTTGCCGTGATGATCGGGTGCGGCGGCATCGTACAGCCAGCCGGTGTAATGCACGGACACGTTCTTGCCGGCGGTTGCCAAATCTCCCGTCCCCAGTTTTACATCGGTCTTGATCAGTTCAGTCATGTTGCTTGTCTCCATTTTTGGTGCGGCCTGTTCAGAGCACGCGGTCGTTGAAAAAATGCCGGCCATCAACAGCAAAGCCAGCGAAAAATATGTCGTGCGTTTT
>JADGRM010000027.1 GCA_017880945.1 Gallionella sp.
TGCAGTTCGCCGATCCAGCCGATGGCGCGACCATCCAGCAGGATGCGCGCCGAACGTCCCGGATGCGAAGCGGGATGATGTGCGCCCTCAAAACTCAACAGGGTTGGCGAGAACAACGCTTCGACATCGCCCTTCACGTCGTAGAAATCAACATTATTCGCAGCCACTGCCCACTGCTCAGGTAGCGCCGTGCCATATGCCAACCCAGCCACACGCTCATGCTGTACATAGCTGCCCGCCACGGCAGTGAAACAACCGCCCACTTCGAACAGGCGCACGCGCGGTTGTTTGCGCGCAAGGTTGGTACCCAAAGAGCCGAGCAGCCCGCCCAACAAGCTGCTGCGCATTACGCTCATCTGGCTGGCGATGGGGTTCTTCAACGCGATGGGCGCGGCGTTTCCGCACAAATCATGCTCCCACTCGGTTGCCACGAAAGCATAATTGATGGCCTCCTGATAATCGCGCAGCACCAGTGCCTGGCGCAGTTTCGCCAAGGGACGCTGCGCCTCGGCCTGCGGCAATATGTTCATGGTGGCCTGCGGAGGCAGCGGCGTGATTTTCTCGTAGCCGTATACGCGCGCGACTTCTTCGATCAGGTCTTCCTCGATTGCGATATCGAAGCGATAGCTGGGTGGCGTCACCGAAAATTCTTCGCCCTGGCGTTGAAACACCATGCCTAGTCGCGACAGGATCTGCGCGATCTGGTCAGCGTCCATTGCCAAACCCAACACCCGATGCACGCGCGAGGTGCGCAGTTTCACCGGATGACGCGCTGGCAGTTCGCCGCACACTTCAGTCAATGTCCCGGCTTGACCGCCACAGATGTCGAGTATCAATTGAGTGGCTCGATCCAGCGAAGTTTGCGTGGCAGCAAAATCCACTCCGCGCTCAAAGCGGTAAGATGAATCCGAACCGAAACCCAGACGACGCGACTTGCCGACGATCACGCCGGGAGCAAAGAACGCACTCTCCAGGAAGATGTCGCTGGTCGCATCATCCACCGCACTGTCCGCACCGCCCATCACGCCGGCCAATGCTATGGCATTTTTGCTATCGGCAATCACCAGCATGTCGCTTTGCAACGTGATTTTCTGATCATTCAACAGTTGCAGGCTTTCCCCGTCTCGTGCGAAGCGCACTTCGAGGTCGCCCTGCAATTTGGCCAAATCAAAAGCGTGTAGTGGCTGCCCCAGTTCCAGCAGTACATAGTTGGTCACGTCCACCAGCGCGCTGATGCTGCGCAAGCCGCAGCGCTCCAGGCGCTGCACCATCCATGCGGGTGTGGCCGCCTTCGCGTTCACGCCCGTGATCACTCGCCCGGTGTAACGCGGACAAGCGGCGGATGCCGTCACCTTGACCTTGCAGCTGCGGCCACTGATCTGCTTGAACGACGCATTAGGGATGGGCTGCAACAATGCGCCAGTCAGCGCAGCCACTTCACGGGCGATGCCATGCAACGACAAACAGTCGCTGCGATTAGGCGTGAGTTTGAGCGTGATCAGATGATCGTCCAGATCGAGATGGGCGCGTATGCTCTGTCCTACCATCGCATCGGCAGCCAACTCCATCAGACCGTCGCTCTCTTCCGCCAAACCAAGTTCTTTGGCAGAACACATCATGCCGTAGGACGCGACGCCGCGCACCTTGGCCTGTTTGATCTCTAAGCCCGGCAGCTTCGCGCCGACCAGCGCGCACGGCGCTTTCATGCCGACCGTCACGTTCTGCGCGCCGCACACGATGGTAAGCGGCTCGCTCTGTCCGATGCTCACCGTCAACACATTCAAACGGTCGGCATCGGGATGCTTGTCCTTGCTCAACACTTCCGCGACGACGACCTTGTCGAACGGCGGCGCAACCGCAGTCACCTCCTCCACTTCCAGCCCAGCCATGGTCAACAGGTGGGCAAGTTGCTCGCTGGAGAGCGACGGGTTCACTAGGCTACGCAGCCAGGATTCAGAAAATTGCATATTCAGTTCAGGCGAATTGTTTAAGGAATTGCAGGTCGTTCTCAAAGAACAGCCTGAGGTCGTTCACGCCATAACGCAGCATCGCCAAGCGTTCCACGCCCATGCCGAACGCGAAGCCGATGTATTTCTCGCTGTCTATGCCGACATGCTTGAGCACGTTCGGATGCACCATGCCGCAGCCGCCGATCTCAAGCCAGCCGCCCTTCCAGCTCATATCCATTTCGGCCGACGGTTCGGTGAACGGAAAGAACGAGGGACGGAAACGCACTTGCATGTCCGACGTCTCGAAATAGTTCTGCAGGAAATCGGCGATCACGCCCTTGAGGTCGGCGAAGCTGACACGCTCGCCTATCCACAGACCTTCGACCTGATGAAACATCGGCGAATGGGTGGCGTCGGAATCCACGCGATAGACTCGCCCCGGAGCAATGATGCGGATGTCCGGCATCGTCTCCAGATGCTTGTATTTCGCCACATGCGCCTGCATGTAGCGGATCTGGATCGGCGAAGTGTGAGTGCGCAGCACATGTTTCTCGTCGATGTAGAAAGTGTCGTGCATGGCACGCGCCGGATGGTCTTCCGGGATGTTCAGCGCGGTAAAATTGTAGAAATCGCTCTCGATCTCCGGACCTTCCGCCACGGCATAGCCGATGGAGTGGAACAGCGTCTCGATGCGTTCCAATGTGCGTGTCACCGGATGCAGACCGCCCGTGCCCAAGCCGCGCCCGGGCAAGGTCACATCCAGCGATTCCGCCGCCAGCTTTTGCGCCAGTTTGATTTGCTGAAGCGTATCACGGCGCTGTTGCAACGCCGCCTCGATACTTTGTTTGACTTGATTGATACGCGCCCCTGCTGCGGGACGTTCCTCCGCAGACAGCTTGCCCAATCCCTTAAGCAATACAGTCAGACTGCCTTCTTTGCCCAGGTAGCGCGCTTTGACCTGCTCTAATTCTGCTTCGTCGCTGATCAACGCGAACTGTTGCAGAGCCTGGTCGAGAATTTGTTGAAGTTCTTGCATTTATCTTTAGCTCCCCTTCTCTTGCTACGGGAAGGTCGCTGCCAAGCAGCGGGTTAGCTCCCGGCGTAACCTCTCGCTAGTGCAAGGGGAAGTGGGAGAGGTTAGAAGCAAAAAAAGGAGGCTTACCGCCTCCTTTGTTTTTCAACGGACTAACTTAAACGCCGAGGCTGGCTTTTGCTTGCGCCACGAATTGCGCAAACGCCGGCTTATCGAAAATGGCAATGTCCGACAACACCTTACGGTCAACCTGAATGTCCGCTTTCTTCAGGCCATTCATGAATACGCTGTAGGTCAGGCCTTGTTCACGCGCTGCCGCATTGATACGCGCAATCCACAAAGTGCGGAACTGGCGTTTCTTTTGACGGCGATCACGATACGAATACTGCCCCGCTTTCATCACCGCTTGTTTAGCGATACGGTAGACGTTCTTGCGGCGACCGCGATATCCTTTGGCCAGGTCGAGGATCTTCTTGTGACTGGCGCGTGCTACTACTCCACGTTTTACTCTTGGCATGGTCTGCTCCTTATGCGTAAGGCATCATGGCGTGAACCGATGCTTTATTGGTTGCGTGGACTTCAGTCGTGCCGCGTAATTGACGTTTGTTTTTGGTAGTCTTCTTGGTCAGGATATGACGTTTGAACGCTTGTGAGCGCTTGATACTACCGCCGGCGCGAACCTTGAAACGCTTGGCCGCCCCGCTTTTGGTTTTCATCTTGGGCATAATTGCTCCTTAAGTTATGGCGCGAGGTGTTTTCCGGTGGAAAAACTTATTAACCCATACGCCACTTATTATTGGGACTGTTTACAACTTCATCCCGGCCATCCCTTGCTGCCGAGACAATTAAAATTTAGCCTGCTTTTTTCTTGGCTTTGGGTGACAACACCATCACCATCTGGCGGCCTTCCATTTTCGGAAACTGCTCGACCACGCCATATTCTTCCAAGTCAGCCCTGACGCGCTCTATCAGGCGCATGCCGATCTCCTGATGAGCCATTTCACGGCCGCGAAAACGCAACGTGATCTTGGTCTTGTCGCCGTCCCCCAGAAACTTGATCAAGTTGCGCAACTTGATGTTGTAGTCACCTTCATCCGTATTTGGACGAAACTTGATTTCCTTGATCTGTACCTGTTTCTGTTTTAGCTTGGCTTCATGCAGCTTCTTGCTTTCGGCATATTTAAATTTGCCGATGTCCATAATTCGACAGACAGGTGGATCCGCCAACGGCGAAATCTCCACTAAATCCAACTCTGCTTCATCTGCCATACGCAATGCTTCTGCGATGGCCACGATCCCGAGGGGCTCTTTTTCTACACCAATGAGTCGCACTTGCGGTGCTGTGATCATCTCATTGATGCGTTGCGATTTATCTTGTGCTATTGCAATATCTCCACTTAAACAATACTAAGCCGTGCTACCCATTTTTGATTTCAGTCTGCAAACGTTGAAGCAGAGCTTCCAACGTCATCTGTCCGAGATCTTCACCACTACGGGAACGCACGGCCACCAAACTTGCAGCCACTTCTTTATCGCCAATGATCAGCTGATAAGGTAATTTCTGTAAGCTATGTTCGCGTATTTTATAGGTAATCTTCTCATTGCGCAAATCAAGTTGTATGCGCAACCCGGCGGCCCGCAATTTTTGTGCTACTTGGGTCGTATATTCCTCTTGCGCCTGAGAAATATTCATCAATACAACCTGGAGCGGCGACAGCCACAACGGGAACGCGCCGGCATGGTGCTCGATCAGGATACCGATGAAGCGCTCCATCGAACCCAGGATGGCGCGATGCAGCATCACCGGAGGTTTGCGGCTGTTGTCTTCATCGACGAACTCCGCACCCAATCGCACCGGCAAATTGAAATCCAGCTGTATCGTGCCGCACTGCCACAGACGACCCAGGCTATCTTTCAATGTAAATTCGACTTTGGGACCATAGAACGCGCCTTCGCCAGGCTGGACATCATATGCCAAACCATTTTGCTGCAACGCAGAAGCCAAGCCGGCTTCGGCCTTGTCCCAAGTCTCGTCAGATCCGACCCGTTTTACCGGGCGCGTGGACAGCTTGACCAGCACCTCATTGAAACCGAAATCGCGATATACCTCATTCAGCATCACGATGAACTTGGACACCTCGGACTGCACCTGCGCTTCGGTACAGAAAATATGCGCATCATCCTGGGTAAAGCCGCGCACCCGCATCAAGCCGTGCAGCGATCCGGAAGTCTCATTGCGATGGCAGGAACCGAATTCCGCCAGACGCAACGGCAAGTCGCGGTAGCTGTGCAGGCCGTGGTTGAATATCTGCACGTGACCGGGGCAGTTCATCGGCTTCACTGCATAGTCGCGATTTTCTGACGCGGTGGTGAACATGTTGTCGTGATAATTTTCCCAGTGCCCGGATTTCTCCCACAGCGTCCTGTCCATGATGGTCGGGGTGCGCACTTCCTGGTAGTCGTGCTCACGAAACTTGGCACGCATGTACTGTTCGATTTCCTGCCACAACGTCCAGCCCTTGGGATGCCAGAACACCATGCCGGGCGACGAATCCTGCATGTGGAACAAGTCCAGTTGCTTGGCCAGCTTGCGGTGGTCGCGCTTTTCGGCTTCATCAAGCTGATGCAGGTAAGCATCCAACTCTTCCTTCTTCGCCCACGCCGTGCCATAGATGCGCTGCAGCATCTCATTCTTCGAATCGCCGCGCCAATACGCGCCCGCCAGCTTCATCAGCTTGAAGGCTTTCAGCTTGCCGGTGGAGGGCACGTGCGGGCCTCGACACAGATCGGTGAAGTTGCCCTCGGTATACAGCGACACATCCTGATCGGCCGGAATGGAGGCAATGATCTCTGCCTTGTAATGCTCGTTGATGCCCTTGAAATAACTCACCGCCTCGTCGCGAGGCAATACCTTGCGCGTCACCGGAATATCCCGCTTGGCAAGTTCTGCCATGCGCTTCTCGATTGCCGCCAGATCTTCGGGCGTAAACGGACGCTGGTAGGAGAAGTCATAGAAAAAACCGTTTTCTATCACCGGGCCTATGGTCACTTGTGCATCGGGGAATAATTCTTTCACCGCATAAGCCAGCAAATGCGCGGTGGAGTGGCGGATGATCTCCAGCCCATCGGCATCCTTGTCGGTGATGATCGCCAGCGCAGCATCCTGCGAAATCAGATGCGTGGTATCTACCAGATGGCCGTCTACTTTGCCGGCCAGCGCGGCACGCGCCAAACCCGCGCCTATGCTAAGCGCAACATCAGCAACCGTCACAGCATGTGCAAAGCTGCGCTGCGAACCATCCGGCAAAGTAATAATAACTGGCATATTTTCTTTTCTAAAATACAAAGTGCGGCGATGCCGCACTGGAAATACTGTAAGGCGCTATCGGAATCTAACCAACGACTCCCAATGGCGCGATCCAACCGTAACCAATGATACCGTTGAAGACCGCGCATTATAGTGTTACTGACGGAATTTACAATTCATTGTATGCATTCAATATGTGATGGCCAACTCGAGCCAGAATATAAATCGGCCCGATGACAATATGATGGATTCGGCTTTAGCCTTATACTTGTATTCCATCCGTTACTTTTTAGAACCAAATTCCTATGCGAAATTCAAATACCATTTCTTCCCGTCGAGAACTGACTGGCTCTGCGGCGCGCGGTTTCACCCTGATTGAGATCATGGTGGTGGTGGTCATCATGGGCATCCTGGCCGCTTTGATCGTTCCCAAGCTGATGGGGCGTACCGACGATGCGCGCATCATCGCAGCCAAGCAGGACATTGCCACCGTGATGCAGGCACTCAAGTTGTACAAGCTGGATAATCAGCGTTATCCGACCACCGAGCAAGGCTTGCAGGCACTGATAGCCAAACCGACGGTAGGCCCCGCCGCCGATGGCTGGAAGACCGGCGGTTATGTCGACAAGCTGCCGAAAGATCCATGGGGCAATCCCTATCAATATCTGTCTCCCGGCATCAAGGGTGAGCTCGATGTGTTCTCGTTGGGCGCGGATGGCCAACCGGGAGGTGTCGGCAACGATGCCGATATCGGTTCGTGGGATCTGTAATCACGTTTTCTTTGCTTGGGTCGTACCGCGCTCATCGGAGCGCGCAATGTCGGCGACTATCGCGCGGGTTCACGCTGCTTGAATTGCTGGTGGTGATGGTGATCGTCGGCATCACGCTCGGGGCAGTGTCATTCAATGCGATACCAAGCGAGCGGCAGGTATTGCAAAACGATGCGCAACGGATCGCGCTGTTGTTGCAACTGGCGCGCGATGAGGCGATCGTGCGCAACCGTCCGATCGCATTCGAGGCTGAAGCCGATCGTTACCGCTTCCTGTTATTCGAAGATAATAATTGGCAAGCACTCAAGCAAGACGACATGTTTCGTGAGCGCGAATTCAAACGCTCGCCGGTCATATTCTCGATCAGCCCGCCATTGGCGGAGCAGACGATCCCCTTTCGCATCATCTTCGGCCGCGAACCGGTCGGCATTCCTTTTGTCCTGACGCTTGCAGTCGGGGATGCGCAAGTTGCAATCCGTGCCGACGGGATCGGGCATTTCGTTGTCGAATAATATGCGCCCAAATCAACGCCAACTCATACGTCAACCAGGTCATCGCAGCGCAGGATTTACTTTGCTCGAAGTACTGGTGGCATTGGTCATTGTCGGTACGGCATTGGGCGCAAGCCTGCGAGCCGTCGGCAGCCTGACGCAAAACAGCAGCGACTTGCGCGCTTCGATGATGGCGACCTGGTCGGCCGAGAACCGGCTGTCGCAAATCCGTCTGGCCCATGAATGGCCGGAACTGGGCCAGCGCAGATTCGATTGCCCCCAAGGCGAGTTGCATCTGGTTTGCGAAGAAAATGTATTCACTACTCCGAACCCCTTCTTCCGCCGCGTCGAAGTCAGTGTCCTGGATACACAAAATAACGGGCGGCGCATCATCAAGCTGGCCCAGGTGGTGCCGAATGCGCAATAGGTCAATCGAACACAACGGCGCGCGTGCAACCAGACACAAAGGGTTGACCCTGGTTGAACTGCTGGTCGCCATCAGCGTGCTCGGATTCGTCGCGGTGCTCGGCTGGCGCGGGCTTGATAGCATCGTGCGGGCGCGCATCGCGCTCACCAGCGACCTGGAGCAAACGCGAGGGATGCAGCTCGCCTTTGCCCAGTTGCAGAGCGATTGCGCGCATCTGGTCAGCCCATCCGCCCTGCCGAACAGAATTCCGCTCGCCGTCGGGCAAGGGCAGCTCACGCTGGTGCGCACGGTGTTTGCCGACAACCAGCCGTCGCGTCTGCAAGTCATCGCCTATCGGGTCAGGGACGGCGTGCTGACACGCCGCGAATCGGCAGCCACGCGCGATCTGAGAGAACTGGACACCCTGTGGCAAACTGCCGTAAACGACACCGATACAGGTCAGGCCCCGTTCGACAAGCTCAGGACAGGAGTTACGCTGCAATCGGATGTGGCTGCGATGACGATGCGGCTATGGATCAACGGCGGCTGGCGCACGGAAGCTGACGCAGTGATAACGATCGGGGGATCGACTGCGACTCCGTCAATACCTACCGGACTGGAAGTCACGATGCAACTGCGCGGACGCGATACCGGCATGCTGAAGATATTTTTGCTGGGAGCAGTATGAAAGCGCACCCAGCTCCACGCCAACGGCAACGCGGTGTCGCGGTGATCATCGCGCTGTTGTTGACGACGCTGGCGATCACCATCGTCGCCAGTCTTTTCTGGCAGCAGCAAGTGCAAGTACGCTCGATCGAAAATCAGCGCCTGCAGTTGCAAAAACAATGGGTATTGCGCGGCGCGCTCGATTGGGCCAGCCTGATCCTGCGCGAAGATGCAAAGTATTCGAGTATCGATACCCTGGATGAACCGTGGGCGGTGCCGCTCGCGGAAACGAAACTCGATCAATATGTCGATAACGGCCGTGACGATGCCGATATCGGGGTTGCAACCCTATCGGGCAGCATCAGTGATGCCCAGGCACGTTACAACCTGACCAACCTGTGCCCCGACGGAACCATCAACCCCGCCGAGGTCGCCGCTTTCGCTCAGATGCTCGACAATGCACACCTGGATCCGGCCTTGGCGCAGACAACGGCAGATATGATGGCAGCAGCGCAGAAAAAGCCGGCCGCCAACACAGCAATCCTCGACAATCAATCCGGCCTGCTGCCGATGAATCTTACTCAGGTGGATGATTTGCTTGCAGTACCAGGATTCACTCCGGAGATGCTGGACAAGATAAAAGATTTCGTAATATTTTTGCCGCGCGCCACGCCGATCAACGTGAACACCGCACCGGCAGAAGTATTGGCAGCCAGAATCGAAGGGCTTACGCTTGCAAATGCAACTGCGCTGGTGGCAAGTCGTAACACCGCCAGTTTCCGCCAAATCGCCGACTTTACGGGACGATTGCCAGGCAAGTCCTTGTCGATAACGAACCTCTCAGTCATGACCAATTACTTTCTGGTTAACGGAAAAGTGCGCATGGACCGGGCCGAACTGGAGGTTCAAGCGTTGATCGAACGCAATGGCGCTAACACCAAGCTAATCTGGACAAGGGAGTATTAGAGTGAGCACCAATCTCCCTATGTCAAGCGAGACAACTTCGAGACAAAAAAGGCGCAAATCAAACGGTTTCCCCCGCATTCAGGCCGCGTAGCCACAGCCCTTTCCCGATTTCCATGCAGACTTTACTAACTTCTGGCAGACACGGCTATAGGAAGCAGGTCATGCAGGCGACAAACGATTGCAACTCAAATACTGCTTGCTAAGGCCTCTCAAAAATATTAATCTTTACGTGCGCTAACGTACTGAGTGTGTTGGGCAGAAGTGAGATAAATATATATAGTGTGACTTGTGCCTTTGCTCCGGTTTATCCTATTTCGAATTGGAACGGACTAAAATGAGATACGCTTATTAGATATGCGGGATATGTTCAATCAACCAATCCATTGAAAATGAGGCAAGTCCCGATGCGCAACTTACTTGGTCTCATCACCGCCATTTTCTGTTTGATGTGGATGCCTGCCCAAGCTCAAGCTCAAGCTCAAGCTCAAGCTCAAGCCTCAGCCCCAGCTCAAGCCCCAGCTCAAGCCCCAGCCGCCAAGCAGGGCAAAGCAACTAAAGCCGCAAAAGCACCCAAAGCACCCAAAGCACCCAAAGCACCCAAAATCTTCCGCGACTGTCCGAGCTGTCCAGAGATGCTGACCATCCGTTCGGGGAGCTTTGACATGGGCTCGCCCGGTTCTGAGGCTGGGCGGGCTAAAGACGAAGGCCCTGTGCATCGGGTCAAGGTTGCCACCTTCGCTCTGGGCAAGACCGAGATCACCCGAGGCCAGTTTGCGGCATTCGTGAAAAAAACCCACTACAGCACCGGGGACAAATGCTGGACGCTTAAAGACGGTAATTATGAAGAGCGCAGCGGCAACTGGCGCGAACTCGGCTACCCACAAGACGACAAACACCCTGTCGCCTGTATCAACTGGAACGATGCCAAAGCCTATGCGAAATGGTTGTCACGCAAGACAGGCAAAAAATACCGTCTGCCGACAGAAGCTGAATGGGAATACGCCGCCCGCGGCAACACCGGCACTGCACGTTACTGGGGGAGCAACCCTGATGAGGCTTGCGGATATGCGAATGGCGCGGACAAGACAGCGCAGGCACAGATACATGGCGCAACATCCTGGTCGGTACATAACTGCACGGATGGTTTTGCCTATACCGCTCCGGTGGGCAGCTTCAAGGCCAATGCATACGGACTGAATGACATGCTGGGAAATGTGTGGGAATGGACCGAGGACGATTATCACGACAGTTATAACGGCGCCCCTACTGACGGCAGCGCCTGGCAAGGGAATGACGCTAAACGAGTGCTTCGCGGCGGTTCGTGGAACGATGCACCACGGAACGTGCGCGCGGCTATACGTTACAGCAGCCAGCCTGCGCTCCGTTTCAACAGCTTCGGGTTTCGTGTGGCCAAGTCGCTCAAGTAGCGCAATATATTGGACTTAGACAATGTCTTCCTTCGAACATAAATCTATCTGGTCTTTCAGCCTTTCGCCAAGTCTGCTGTTGGGCATTGCGCTTCTTTTCCCCTTGGGTCTTCTTGGCGCAGAACAACCTGCCCCATTGGTACCACAACCTGTCCCATTGGAACCACAGCCCGCACCATTGGAACCACAACCTGCCCCACTGACACCACAACCTGTCTTACTGACACCACAAACTGCTCCCCAGACATCAAAATCTGACAGATTTGATTCTATGGAAGGTTCGCGTGATTATTTGTCCGGGAAGATTACCAACTTCGCAAGCTATGTCGATCGCTTCTTTGGTGGCGATCGTCATTACCAGGAGAGCAATCAAACTGTCGTTCAGCTGGACCTCTCCAAACTGAATGGACATGGGAGTGATCACCAGTTCGATTTTGCAGCCAGGGTGAATCTGAGATTGCCTGTAACCGAGGGGCGATTGCATCTGTTGCTGGAAACAGATCCTGAGAGAAATATAATAACCGAGCCTACGTCGGCAACTGGTAATTCCGCAGTTCCCGGTCAGGTCGCTGTGCCGAAGAGTGTCGCCTTGGCTGCACGCTATGCGACCCCCGAGGAAAACGCCTGGCACTTGAATACAGATTTTGGGATTAAATTTCCAATCCCGCCAAAGCCTTTCGTCCGCTCAAGGGGTAACTATTCGACTCCGTTGGGTGATTGGCGGCTGAAAGCTGAGGAGTCTGTGTATTGGTTCAATACCCTGGGCGCGGGTGAAACCACACAGCTTGACTTTGAGCGAATCATAAGTCCCCCGCTTCTGTTTCGTGCTACTAGTATTGCCATATGGCTCAATGACACACAGAACTTCGACATGCGTCAGGATCTATCGGTTTTTCACACCCTTAATGATCGTACCGCCTTGTTGTATCAGGCGAGTGCGATCGGGGTCAGCACTCCGCAGCATCAGATGACGGATTTTGTCGTGCAGGCGTTGTACCGTTACCGCATGCATCAGGAATGGCTATTCTTTGAAGTAAGCCCGCAACTGCATTTCCCCAGAGATAGGCAATATCATTACAGCCCTGCGCTCAACTTGCGCCTGGAGATACTATTTGATGATTCAAGATGACATCGAGTAAGTACAACAAAACGTGGTTGCCAGAGTTTTGACCCCAAACTGATATGTTTCCTATTACAGGGTGCACGCACCATGATCAGAAATTCCCCCATCAGCTACAGCCATGCGGTGCGTTGACGAACATAACGCATTACCCCTCGCGCGAGGCGCCACCGATTGCATCTCAAATACTGTTTCCTTGTGATACCTCAAAACTTTTCCTTTATGTGCGCTAGCGCACGGAGCATCGTGGACGCAAGTGGAATAGTGCAACTGGTGTGACAACTTGCCTTGGTTCCGGTTGATCCGATTTTGAATTGGAATAGACCAAACCGAGGCTCGCATAGTCGCAAAACATGTCATCAGCGAATATTTCGCGTAGCACACCAGGATAAGTACCAGCAAGGGGTCGGTCGATTGCACCGATGCTTTTCGGGATCAGATAAATAAGGAGCAGCAAAATGAACAGATTCGAATGCGTTACCAAGCCAATGATGTGGTCCACGACATTACTGCTGGCTGCTATTGTGGCCGGATGCGGAGGCGGAGGCAGCAGCGGAGGCGGAAACGCCCTAAGCACAGGCTTGGGCCCAACGGGAGGAGCCTGCACGGGAGCGGGTTGCGTTAACCTTGGCAAGGCCAGCAATTATGCGATTCTGGCAAAAACAGGTGTCTCAACCGTTCCAAGCTCTGTAGTGACCGGGAATGTGGGATTGAGTCCAGCCGCCAGGTCTTTCTTGACGGGATGGTCGTTAATCTCTGAACCCACGGATACCTCTTTTAGCTCCGCTCAAGTGGTCTCACCCGGAAGATTATTCGCAGCCGATAATGTGGGGGGGACGACTTCCGTTGACCTGACCACAGCCGTAGGCGACATGCAAACCGCGTACACCTACGCTAACGGGTTGGCACCAGCAGGTGGTGGAGATCCTGCTACGGGAGGTACTGCTTGTCCCGGAACCGGCGCTTTTGGCGGGCTGAATCTTACCCCTGGCGTCTACACCTGTACTAGCGCTATTTCAATAGCGGCAGGAACAAATGTCACTCTCACTGGCGCAGCAACCGATGTCTGGGTCATCCGGACTACGCAAGGTATGACTCAGGCTGCCGGTACGCAGGTGATCTTGGCCGGTAACGCACTGGCTCAGAACGTTTTCTGGGTGCCCGCCATGACTGTAAGCATTGGAGGGTCTGCTGGAGGGACTACAAAAATGGCTGGAGTGATTTTGGCGAAAACAAACATCGCCATAGGGACGAACGCAACCATCAACGGCAGGTTGCTGGCGCAGACTGCTGTCACACTTGATCAGGCTACGATTACACAGCCGTAAATCATCAGGAATAGGATGTGAAGCAGTAAATAAAAGGCCGTCGCAAGACGGCCTTTTTTATCATGAGATGAAATTCTCCTGCTAAGGTCAGTCAGGCAACACATCTGCCGGGTAGCTTATTTCCTCCGGAATGATTACACATGGCGGCACTCAGGCCGACAACAATTGCATTTCAACTACAGGTTTCTTGGGCTTACCCAAAAAATATTTCTTTAATGTGCGCTAGCGCACGGAGCATCGTGGACGCAAGTGGGATAGTGCAACCTTAGTTCCGGTTGATCCGGTTTTGAATTGGAACAGACCAAACCGAGGCTCGCATGGTCGCAAAACATGTCATCAGCGAATATTTCGCGTAGCGCACCAGGATAAGTACCAGCAAGGGGTCGGTCGATTGCACCGATGCTTTTCGGGATCAGATAAATAAGGAGAAGCAAAATGAACAGATTCGAAAGCGTTACAAAACCAATGATTTGGTCCACGACATTACTGCTGGCTGCTATTGTGGCCGGATGCGGAGGCGGCAGCGGAACCCCGGGAG
>JADGRM010000178.1 GCA_017880945.1 Gallionella sp.
GGCGCGCTTTACCTTCGGCGCACCGGCCTTGCGAACTTGCCACAAGTCATAGGCGCTTTGCTCTGCCAGCCACAGACGGGCTTCACCACCACGCTCCACGCCCAACCATGCTTCGATACGCAAGGCCATTTCAGGCGAGATCGCGGCTCGGCCATTCAGCACGCGGGAAAGTGTCACGCGGGCCACATCCAATTGCTGCGCGGCCTCGGTCACAGACAACCCCAGCGCGGGCAATACGTCGTCGCGCAGGGTCAGCCCGGGATGCGGTGGGTTGTACATGTGTGCCATTGTTGATTCTCCTTTTAGTGATAGTCCTGATAGTCCACCAGCACGGCATCCGTGCCATCAAATGTGAACGTCATGCGCCAGTTGCCGCTAACCCATACCGAAAAATGCCCCTTGAATTCTCGCCCCTTCAACGGATGCAAGCCCCAGCCTGGCAAGTTCATACCTTGGGCATTGGTCGTTTCGTTCAGGCGTCGCAGCATAGCGGCCAGTCGCGGTGCATGGGCAGCTTGAATACCGGCCATGCTTCCTTTCTCGAAAAAGTTTCTCAGTCCCTTATGCCGGAATGTCTTAATCATGGTTTACTGTATCGCGTAACGCATCGCGTGTCAAGATGTTTTTGCTTGCATTGAAATCACCTCGCCAGCCTTCACAGAAGGCATGGCACAGAATGCGGCCCAATCGGCCATCATCCGGCGTCTTTTCTCAAACAAATCCCCGCGCCGGTATACAACGCTCACCAACTAACCCTGACCGGAGAGTCGCTGAAAAAGCGAAAAAAACGGTTTGGCCAAACCCAAGGATCAGGAGTAAAAAACAACCCCCAGCGTCGCTACGCGCCGACTGTCTATTTTAAAACTCGTTTTTCATTCCTTTGCGCTTTGCGTTCTCTGTCAATGTTCTACCCAGCGTAGCCATGTGACTGGCCCCCAATTCCAAAGCAACGGCAAGATGCAAGGAATCTCCAGCACGCAGGCTGTGATCGTGCAGCTTTACCATTTCAGCTGCATGTCTGAACGCATCGCGACTAACCTGAACAACGCGTATGCCACCTTCTGTCAGCGACTCGAACTCTTTGCGCACCCGTTTTGCGTTGGCCTCGGTGACCTGGCCCGTGCGCAACTTGATCGACAGGGCGCTGGAGAACTCCGTCAGCAGCCAGTCCGAACATGTAGGTGCATCGCGTAACCCGGCATACCAGGTGGTCACGTCCTGTGTTCTCGGTTCGACAGTCAGCAGCGCGACGATCACGCTGGTATCAACGTAGATCATCAGTAGCGAGCTTCTTGACGCATGGTTTCCACAACCGGATCAGTCATCGGCATGGAATCATGCAGTTTGGCGATGCGGGTCAGAAATGCGGCCTTGTCGAATGATTTTTCAGGAGTAAGGGTGATAGATCCAGAAGGGGTGATGCTAGCCTCAACGCTATCCCCCTCCTTCAGACCGGCAGCGCGAGTGCACTCAACCGGCAATCGCACTGCCAAACTGTTGCCCCATTTCGATACCTGCAATTTCATCATGTGCCTCCGTTATGTATATCCATGAAGATACATTATAACCCTGCAAGTTCCACGTCAAGCTGTTTTAATCGACAGTTGCACAATTGCCCGTCAAGAAGACTGTTTCGAATCCATTTCCAGGACAACACACCGCTAAAGGCAAGCTAAAATGCGATACTTTCGATATGCCCCATTTCGCCAACACCCACCGATATAGATCGCACACCACCACAACAATGCGCTAAACAAACTTCAGCACATTAGCCCACTTTATGAAAACAATAATATTTCATAGCATACGAGACGTACCCAGGGAACAATGGAACCAGCTTTAGAAGTGATCCAGAAATATTTAGCCCGGCGAAGCCGGTTAGTGAGGAGCGGGACGCGACGACAGAATCCGGCAAAGCCGGTCGTTTTCCGACAAAGTCGGTTGAATTGCGGCGCAGCAGCTCGAACTGCCGCCGAAAGCGGTCGCAATTTATAGAATCCCCGTCAGCTGATATGCACACCTGTTGCCGAGCTCATTCCCTCTTTAAATTCCTCTTCAGACTTCGACGGATTCCTGAGAAAGTTTCCCATAGTTTACGTGGATGGCCAGATGCATTCACTCCTCAATTCAAATCATCCCTTGAACTTGGCAAATGCTGCCGCCATCGCGCCACCTGGCGCTGGCTGACGCACTCCCTGTTGTTTATGCTGCGTCAGGCGCTTGACGTCGGTCGCACGATCGCGCGGCGCTCCGGCTTTGCTGCTCTCGGCGGCGCTGTCAGTTAGCCGCATGGTCAGCGCGATGCGTTTGCGCTTCTCGTCCACCTCCAGCACCTTGACCTTCACCACCTGCCCCGCCTTGACCACGCTGTGCGGATCCTTGACGAAGCTGTTGGACAGCGCCGAGATATGCACCAGCCCGTCCTGATGCACGCCGATGTCAACAAAGGCGCCGAACGCCGCGACGTTAGTGACCACGCCCTCGAGGATCATGTCCGGCTTCAGATCTTTCAGTTGCTCCACACCTTCCCTGAAGATGGCAGTGGTGAACTCGGGACGCGGGTCGCGCCCCGGCTTCTCCAGTTCGCTCAGGATGTCACTGATGGTGGGCACGCCGAACTGTTCATCGGCATACTTGCCCGGGTTGAGCGATTTGAGCAACTTGCTGTCGCCGATCACTTCCTTGATGTTCTTCTTGAGGTCGGCGAGGATTTTTTTCACCAGCGGGTAGGACTCCGGATGCACCGCCGAGGCGTCGAGCGGATTGTCGCCGCCCATGACGCGCAGGAAACCGGCCGCCTGCTCGAAGGTCTTGTCCCCCAGGCGCGGTACTTCCTTCAAGGTAGCGCGTGTGGCGAACATGCCGTGCGTGTCGCGGTAGGAGACGATGCTTTGCGCCACGCTGGCGGAGAGGCCCGACACCCGCGCCAGCAACGGAGCGGAGGCGGTGTTGACGTCCACGCCCACCGCGTTCACGCAGTCCTCGACCACGGCATCCAGCGAGCGCGCCAGCTGAAACTGTCCGACATCGTGCTGGTATTGCCCGACGCCGATGGATTTCGGATCGATCTTCACCAGTTCTGCGAGCGGATCTTGCAGGCGGCGCGCGATGGATACCGCACCGCGCAGTGTCACGTCCATGTTGGGCAGTTCGCGCGAGGCGAACTCGGAGGCGGAGTACACCGATGCGCCCGCTTCCGATACCACGATCTTGGTGAGCTTCAGTTCCGGGCGCAGCCCGATCAGATCTTGCGCCAACTTGTCCGTCTCGCGCGAGGCCGTGCCGTTGCCGATGGAAATCAGCGCCACCTGGTGCTTCTCGGCCAGCTTGCCGAGCGTATGCAGGGACCCATCCCAATCGTTCCTGGGCTGATGCGGGTAGATTACGGCGGTGTCCACCACCTTGCCGGTGGCATCCACGATGGCGACCTTCACCCCGGTGCGCATGCCGGGATCGAGGCCCATCGTGGCGCGCGGCCCGGCCGGAGCGGCAAGCAGCAGGTCTTTCAGGTTGCGCGCGAACACCCTGATTGCCTCGGTCTCGGCGCGTTCGCGCAGCGCACCCATCAGCTCGCTCTCCAGGTGCAGGAAACTCTTCACCCGCCAGGTCCAGCGCACCGTATCCGCCAGCCACTTGTCGGCGGGGCGGTTCTGGTTGACGATGCCGAAGCGCTGGGCGATGCGCGCCTCACAGGGGTTGTGCGGTGCATCCCACTTGGGTCTTTCTGCTTCGCTGTCGAGCCGCAGCTCAACATTGAGCAGCTCCTCGCGGCGGCTGCGGAACAGCGCCAGCGCACGGTGCGAGGGGATCGCGCTGATCGCTTCGGCATAATCGAAATAATCGGCATACTTCGCGGCGGCATCTTCCTTGCCTTCGATGACCTTGGCTTCGACCACGCCGTGCGTTTGCAGGTATACACGCAGGTCCTGCAACAGTGGAGCGTCTTCGGCGAAGCGGTCCATCAGGATGTAGCGCGCACCATCCAGCGCCGCCTTGGTATCGGGCACGCCGGAGTTGTCGCCCTGCTCGGAGGTAAAGGCGGGCTTCAGGTATTTGATTGCTGCTTCCTCGGGATTGAGCATGGGGTCAACCAGCAGCGCATCGGCCAGCGGCAACAGTCCTGCTTCCAGCGCGATCTGCGCCTTGGTGCGGCGTTTCGGTTTGTACGGCAGGTACAAGTCTTCCAGGCGGGTCTTGTCTTCGGCATGACTGATGGCCTCCAACAGCTCCGGCATCATCTTGCCCTGCTCGTTGATCGAGGCAATGATCGCCGTGCGCCGCTCCTCCAGTTCACGCAGGTAGCGCAGGCGATCTTCAAGTAGCCGCAGTTGCACATCGTCCAGCCCGCCAGTCACTTCTTTGCGGTAGCGGGATATGAACGGGACAGTC
>JADGRM010000179.1 GCA_017880945.1 Gallionella sp.
GCGCGAACGCCATGCTCAACTTATACACACGCCGCCGCATCATCAACGCAGCGGGACTATCGGTCTCGGTGCTGGCCATGCTGTTCGGCCTGTTCTGGCTGTGCTGGATATTATTGACGCTGTTAGACCACGGGCTGCCCGCGCTCACTCCTGTGGTGTTCGCGCAAATGACCCCGCCACCGGGCAGTTCAGGCGGCCTGCTCAACGCCATCGCCGGCAGCCTGATGATGACGCTGGTCGGCACCCTGATCGGCACACCCATCGGTATTCTGGCCGGCACCTATCTGGCTGAATTCGGCCAGCGCGGCTGGATGGCACCGATCACCCGTTTCATCAACGACGTGCTGCTATCCGCCCCGTCCATTGTGATCGGCCTGTTCGTGTATGAGGTTTATGTGGTCAAAGTCAAACATTTTTCCGGCTGGGCAGGCGCGCTGTCCCTATCCATACTGGTGATCCCGATTGTGATCCGCACCACCGAAAACATGTTGCGACTGGTTCCCAGCACCCTGCGCGAAGCCGCTGCGGCACTCGGCGCGCCGCAATGGAAAGTGATCAATTTTGTCACCCTGCGTGCCGCGCGCGCCGGTATCATCACCGGCGTGTTGCTGGCCGTGGCACGCATCAGCGGTGAAACTGCCCCGCTGTTATTCACCGCGCTGAACAACCAGTTCTGGAGCAGCAACATGAATCAGCCGATGGCCAATTTGCCGGTGGTGATTTTCCAGTTCGCGATGAGCCCTTACGCGGACTGGCAAAATCTTGCCTGGGCGGGAGCGCTGCTGATTACCGTCAGCGTGTTGACACTCAATATTCTGGCGCGCGTGCTGTTCCGGCAAAGCGCCACCACCCATTAATCCGGTCATTAAACTTGGTCATTAACAAGGCAAGCCTATGAACATCGAAAGCATCGCCAATCCGAAGATCATCATCAAAGACCTGAATTTTTATTACGGGAATTACCGCGCGCTCAAAGACATCAACTTGAACATCGCGGAAAAAATGGTGACCGCGTTCATCGGCCCTTCCGGGTGCGGAAAATCCACGCTGCTGCGCACCTTCAACCGCATGTATCAGCTCTATCCGAAACAAAAAGCCACCGGGGAGATCCTGCTGGACGGGGCGAACATCCTCGACAGCAAGCAGGATTTGAACATGCTGCGCGCCAAGATCGGCATGGTGTTCCAGAAACCCACGCCGTTCCCGATGTCCATCTATGACAACATCGCATTCGGCGTAAAACTTTACGAAAACCTCAGCAAGCATGACATGGCAGCCCGCGTGGAATGGGCGTTGCGCAAAGCCGCGCTGTGGACCGAAGTAAAAGACAAACTCAGACAAAGCGGCACCGGCCTTTCCGGCGGCCAGCAACAACGCCTGTGCATCGCCCGTGCCATTGCGGTCAAGCCGCAGGTGCTGCTGCTGGACGAACCCACCTCCGCACTCGACCCGATCTCCACCGCGCACATCGAGAAGCTGATCGACGAATTGAAAGAAGATTTCACCATCGTGATCGTCACGCACAACATGCAGCAAGCCGCGCGCATCTCCGACTACACTGCCTATATGTATCTGGGTGATTTGATCGAACTGGGCGAAACCAGCTCGGTATTCACCAATCCGAAGCGCAAGGAAACGGAAGACTACATTACAGGACGATTTGGTTAATTCCAACCTACACCAAAATCAAAGCCCGGAGCTAGCCGGGCTTTTTTATGTTCTATCCTGCGAGAGTCGTTTAACGCCGATCTTCGATGACGCTCACCCCTACACGAATCGTCGCACCCGGCTGATAGGGCAATATGGTGGTGATATCCTGCCCGTTATAGCGATAGGTGACGCTGTAACCCTTGATGACCTCGATGGCTTCCCCGCCGGTTTCCACTTCCCGGCAGCGTTCCACTTCCCGTGTCTGTTGAGGGTTCGGGCTGGCAATCCGGTCACCCGCCATTGCGCCGGCGATACCACCCGCAACGGTCGCAGCTTTCTTGCCCGTGCCCTGACCGATCTGGCTGCCTATCAACGCGCCGGCCACACCGCCGACCACTGCTCCGCCGACGGAATGTTCCCTGGGCGCATCCACCGGCACGGTTTCCGTCCAGCATTCGCGCTGCCGCTTCGCCACTCGTTCATAAACCGGCACACTGGAAACCACCTGTGCAGTATCGATTAAATCTGCCGCATCGGCACCGGCCCACAAAGAAATCATGCCCAGCAAACATAGATATTTTTTCATTTCGATCCTCCTCGCAATCCGCGTTAAACAAAGGACACAAATCAGACACGCCATAGGCCTACGCGTTCAACAAAACTTGGAAATGCTGGCTAGTTCCAGTTCAGTGTGAACCATGCAATCGGCGCTCGCAAGGGGTATAACAAAGCCAAGCAAGCCTACATTAAGCAAGCTGAATGACAGAACAGACTGCGCCAAGGAGTAATCATCGAAAGCAGCAAGGCCGAGCGCAGATCTAGCCTTACGCAGACTGTTTGCGGTGCCGGATGAATTCGCGTAGCGCGGGAAGAAAGGAAATGACGATGATGCAGACGACGATCAGGGTGAGGTTATTTTTCACCACCGGGATGTTGCCGAAAAAATAGCCTGCCAGCGTCAGACTGCTTATCCACGCAAGGCTGCCGAGCGCGCTGAACAGCACGAACAGCCGGTATCGCATCAAGCCGAGCCCTGCCACGAACGGCGCGAAGGTGCGGATAATGGGCAGGAAACGCGCAAAGATGATGGTCTTGCCGCCATGCTTTTCGTAAAACACGCGGGTCTTATCCAGGTGTTCGCGTTTGATGAATCTTCCGCTGAAACGCTCGAATAAGCGCAGACCCAGGGTGCGGCCTAACCAGTAGTTGGTGTTATCGCCACTGAATGCCGCCAGCATCAGCAGCGGCAATACCCACTGCAGTTGCAGCGCCTCCATGCCGCACAAGGTACCCGCCACGAACAACAGCGTATCGCCGGGCAGAAACGGTGCGATCACCAAACCGGTCTCGGCAAAAATGATCAGGAACAGAATGGCATATACCCACATGCCGTAGTCATGGACCAGCGCCAGCAGGTGCGTATCCAGATGCATGATGATGTCGTACAGGATCAGACTCACGGTTTAATTGATTCCAGATTTAATTAGTATTGCAATTTGTGTCAGGTCGCTGTTTGCGACCTGACATGAAGTCAGAGGAACTCGTTGGCTTAAGCAAAAACTCGCCCCCTGCGTTTAAGGAAGCACTTCTTCTGCCTCGGTCTTTTCCGGCTTGATGAAATCTTCGCGCGACACGCCAAGCAACATCAACAACGGGCTGGCAACCAGCACCGATGAATAGATGCTGAACAGTATCCCAATCGTCAGTGCCATTGCAAAGTAGTGCAGCGTCTCACCGCCGAGGAACAGCATTGCGCCGACCATCATCTGCGTGCAACCGTGGGTGATGATGGTGCGCGACATGGTGCGTGTGATGGCATTGTCGATGATCACGGACACTTCGGCCTTGCGCATGGTGCGGAAGTTTTCGCGGATACGGTCGAACACCACCACCGACTCATTCACCGAATAACCCAATACCGCCAGCACCGCCGCCAGCACGGACAGCGAGAATTCCCACTGGAAAAAGGCGAAGAAGCCGAGAATGATCACCACGTCATGCAAATTGGCGATGATGGCGGACAGGCCGAATTTCCACTCGAAGCGCAACCACAGATAACCGACGATACCCAACGACACCAGCAGCAGGGCCAACTCTCCGTTGTCGATCAGGTCTTTGCCAACCTGGGAACCGACGAATTCCACACGGCGCTTTTCCACACTGGGATCCTGTTTGCGCAAGATGTCTATCACCTGCTCGCTCAATTTCGACCCTTCGATATTCTGTTTGAAAGGCACTTGTATCAGCACATCGAGGCTGGAACCGAAATTCTGCACCACCGCATCAGGCAGACTCATCTCGGCGAGCTGGGCGCGTACTTTGGCGAGATCGGGCGACTGCGCGTAATGTACTTCGATCACCGTGCCGCCGGTGAAATCCACACCGAAATTCAGGCCCTTGGTGGACAGAAAGAATACCGCGAACAAAAACGTTACCAGCGAAATGAAGGTGGTATAGCGTCCATAACTCATGAACGGGATGTCATGCTTGATCCTGAAAAATTCCATGTTGTCTATTCCTTTAAGAACTGCCTAAAGCGGCTTAGCCTATCGCCACTTTGGTAAGCCGTGGTTTGCGGCCGTATATCAAATTCACCATCGCGCGTGAGATCAGCACCGCGCTGAACATCGAAGTCATGATGCCCAGACACAGCACCACCGCAAATCCC
>JADGRM010000180.1 GCA_017880945.1 Gallionella sp.
GCGGTATTGATGGATGGATCACCAGCGGCAGGCGGTCGCAACCTCGGCCCGCGCCCGATGGAAATGCTGCTGCTGGGCGCAGGCGGTTGTACCAGCTTCGACGTGGTTACTATCTTGAAAAAAAGCCGCCAAGCGATTTCCGATTGTTATGTGGAACTGGATGCGGAACGCGCCGAAACCGACCCCAAAGTATTCACCAAGATACACATGCATTTCGTCGTGAAGGGCAAGGACATCAAACCGGAAATGGTTGAGAAAGCCATCAAGTTATCGGCAGAAAAATATTGTTCGGCGTCCATCATGCTGGGCCAGACCGCCTTGATCACGCATGATTTTGAGGTGGTACAGGAATAGAGGAAAGGTACAAGGGTTTTGCTTGCACTTCACCCTTCCCTCTTGCCTTTTTTACACCCAGTAGGAAGCACCCGTCATAACCTTGCTGTTCAGTTTCATCGCCAACTGCACCGGCTGCGGCAACTCCGCACCGCCCAGCGTAGCTGCCATGTCGGCGTGCCGGGTTTCGTCGGCGTACATCTGCGCCACGATGGCGCGGCTCTTTTCATCCTGCGGCGGCAGGCTGTCCAGATGGCTTTGCAGATGTTGTCCGACCTGACGTTCGGTTTCAGCGAGAAAACCGAGATTCCATTTGTCGCCCAACAGCCCGGCTACCGCACCGATCGCCAGCGAACCTGTATACCAGAACGGATTCAACACGCTCAGGTGACCGCCCAACTCATGCACGCGACTGGCAGTCCAGGCAAGATGCTCGGTTTCTTCCTGAGCGGCTTGCTGGAGGTTTTGTTGTACGGCCGGATCGCGTGCCGTCAATGCCTGGCCCTGATACAGCGCCTGCGCGCAGATCTCACCGCTATGATTGACCCGCATCAGTGCGGCAGCATGCTTTTTCTCGGCATCATTCATGTCGGCGTCAGAAACTTTGGCATCAGGATGGGGACGCGCACTGTGCGCCTGGCTGAACAGCGTACGCAGCCCCTTATCAAACTCAACGATCAAACGATCCAGATTTAACATGACACACCCCTCGATTATTCCGATTCTGATAAGACTACTGATGAAGCCACTAGTCATTGGTTATTGATCAAAAGTGCATTTTTGTAGGGCGGGCTATGCCCGCCGGATCAAGTTGTCGGGCGAGCTTTGCATAGCCATCGACTAAGCTGGCAAACAACGCCAGCAAGTCGCTGGTTAAGCCCGACCTACAGATTGTTTTGCCATTTAAAAAATAGAATTTAGAGTTCAGGCAAATACACGCGACAATTCTACACCCGGATCATCCGCGCGCATGAACGCCTCGCCCACCAGAAACGCGTGTACCTGATGGCTGCGCATCAGCTTTACATCTGCCGCTGTGAGAATGCCGCTTTCCGTGACGACGATGCGATCCCCGGGAATGCGCGGCAACAAGTCCAGCGTGGTGTGCAGGCTCACTTCGAAGGTGCGCAGGTTGCGGTTATTCACGCCGATCAACGGCGTGCTCAGTTGCAGCGCGGCATCAAGTTCTGCGCCATTGTGCACTTCCACCAGCACCGCCATGCCGAGTCTGTGCGCCAACGCCTCGAACGCCTGCATTTGCGCCACATCAAGCGCCGCGGCGATCAGCAGGATCGCATCCGCACCCATCGCCCTCGCCTGGTAGATCTGGTATTCGTCCACGATGAAATCCTTGCGCAACACCGGCAGCTTACAAGCGGCACGCGCCTGCTTCAGATAATCCGCACTGCCCTGGAAGAACTGCTCGTCGGTCAGCACGGACAAGCATGCCGCGCCATGTTGCGCATAGCTGGCAGCGATCTCGCCGGGGCGAAAATCGGCACGCAACACGCCCTTGCTCGGGCTGGCTTTCTTTATTTCTGCGATTACCGCAGCTTGTCCCGCTGCGATTTTGCCGCGTATCGCAGCGACGAAATCGCGTGCGGGCGCAACCTGGCCCGCCTCGTCCCGGACGGTTGCGAGCGGTTTGATAGCTTGCGCGGCGGCCACTTCCTGCGCTTTGACGGCAAGGATTTTATTGAGGATGTCGGACATTGCTGCGCCTGCATTTAAGAAAGGCGCGCATTTTAGCACTTAGGGTAAAATGCGCCCTATAACAAAACACATGGAACATCATGCAGAACGTCAAAGCATATATGCAGGCAGTCGGCCAGACCGCGCGAGCGGCTTCGCGCGTTATGGCGCAGGCCGACACCGCCACCAAGAATCGCGCGCTGACTGAGATCGCCGCCGCGCTGCAAAACCAGACCGCGCTGCTGCTGGCCGCCAACGCCAAAGATGTCGCGGCGGCGAAAGCCGACGGATTGGACGATGCGTCGGTGGACAGGCTCACGCTGACCGAGAAGTCCGTGCATGACATGGCCGAAGGATTGCTTCAGGTCGCGCAGCTGCCCGACCTGATCGGCGCGATCAGCGATATGAATTTTCGCCCCTCCGGTATCCAGGTCGGCAAGATGCGCGTGCCGCTCGGCGTGATCGGCATCATTTACGAATCGCGCCCCAACGTGACCGCGGATGCCGCCGGGCTGTGCCTGAAATCCGGCAACGCGGCGATTTTGCGCGGCGGCTCGGAAGCCATTCATTCCAACCAGGCCATCGCCGCTTGTGTGCATGCCGGTCTGCGTGCCGCCGGATTGCCGGAGACTGCCGTCCAGGTCGTCGCCACCACTGATCGGGCCGCCGTGGGCGAACTCATCACGATGAAAGAATATGTCGATGTAATCGTGCCGCGCGGCGGCAAGAGCTTGATCGAACGTGTTTCCGAACAGGCACGCATTCCCGTGATCAAACATCTGCATGGCGTGTGCCATGTTTACATAGATGACGAAGCCGATCTCGACAAAGCGATACGCATCGCCGACAACGCCAAGACGCATCGCTACGGCGTATGCAACGCGATGGAGACATTGCTGGTCGCGCAAAGTGTGGCCGCAAAAGTGTTGCCCAAGTTATGCAAGATTTATCTTGATAAAAACGTCGAGCTGCGCGGTGACGAAGCAGCACGCGCGATAGTCAAGCAGATGAAAGCTGCAACCGAAGAAGACTGGACGACCGAATATCTCGCCCCGATACTTGCGGTGCGCGTGGTGGCCGGCCTGGATGAAGCCATAGAGCACATCTCTACCTACGGATCGCAGCACACCGACAGCATCGTCACGGAGAATTACACCAGGGCGATGCGCTTTTTGCGCGAAGTGGATTCCAGTTCGGTGATGGTGAACGCCTCGACGCGCTTCGCCGACGGCTTCGAATACGGCCTCGGCGCGGAGATCGGGATCTCCACTGACAAGATCCATGTACGCGGCCCGGTCGGTCTGGAAGGACTGACCTCGCAGAAATACATCGTGTTTGGCAGCGGCCAGATACGTAACTAACCCACTCGACCAGGAAAGCAGAAACCATGAGCCAAACCATCGACGTAAAAGTGCCGGACATCGGCGATTTCAAAGACGTTGGAGTCATCGAAATATTTGTGAAAGTAGGCGACAAGGTGGAAGCCGAGCAATCGCTGATCACGCTGGAAACCGACAAGGCCGCGATGGAAATACCCTGCCCGGCTACAGGCGTGGTGAAAGCACTCAAGGTCAAGGTGGGCGACAAAGTTTCCCAAGGCAGCGTGATCCTGACTCTCGAGCAGGATCAAGGAGCAAGGAGCAAGGATTCAGTGAAATCTGCTACTCCTGCTACTCCTGCTACTCCTGCTACTCCTGCTACTCCTGTTGCGCCTTCATCCCGAATCCCGAATCCTGCATCCTTCGCCAAAGGCGACATCCACGCCGAAGTACTGGTGCTGGGCGCCGGACCCGGCGGCTATACCGCCGCGTTCCGCGCGGCCGATTTGGGCAAGCAGGTGGTGCTGGTCGAAAAATTCGCCATCCTGGGCGGTGTGTGCCTGAATGTCGGCTGCATTCCGTCCAAGGCGCTGCTGCATGTCGCCAAAGTGATCAGCGAAGCCGAAGAAGTCGCACATCACGGCGTGACCTACGCCAAGCCAAAGATCGACATCGACAAGATCCGCGGCTGGAAAGAAAGCGTCATCAACAAGCTCACCGGCGGATTGTCCGCACTGGCCAAGCAGCGCAAAGTGCAGGTGGTGCAGGGTACCGCGAAATTCACCTCGCCCAACAGCCTTACCGTTGCAACCAAAGACGGCAACAAAACCATCAGCTTCGATACCGCGATCATCGCGGCGGGTTCCAGCGTGGCGCGCATCCCCGGCTTCCCCTATGACGATCCGCGCATCATCGATTCCACCGGCGCGTTGCAATTGCAGGATGTGCCCAAGCGCATGCTGATC
>JADGRM010000181.1 GCA_017880945.1 Gallionella sp.
ATACTGGACAAGCACGGCGTGACCTACGACCTGAACTGGGAGTTGTCCGGCAAGCCCTATCTCACCGCCAAGGGCAGCCTGGTCGCCGCGATCAGCCGCGCGATCGAACAGTGTTACGGCATCACGCCGGAACTTTCCACCAGCGGCGGCACGTCGGACGGACGCTTCATCGCCGACATCTGCCCGCAGGTGATAGAGTTCGGACCATTGAACGCCACGATACACAAACTCAACGAATGCGTCGGTGTGGCAGACATCGAACCGCTCAAGCTCACTTACCAGCGGACGCTGGAAATTTTACTTGGGGAAAATTTACTTGGGCAAAATCTGCTGTGCAAATGAGCGATTTTTCTTTAAAGGCCGCACAAAATCTGCACACCGTGCGCGACTTCCTGCGCTTCGCGGTGAGCCGCTTCAATCAGGCAAAATTGTTTTTCGGGCATGGCAGCAGCGATGCCTACGACGAAGCCGCTTACCTGATCCTGCATACGCTGCATCTGCCGCTGGACAGACTGGAGCCGTTTCTCGATGCGCAGCTGACCGATGGCGAACGCACCGAAGTATTGGGCATCATCCAGCAGCGCGTCGAAAAACGCATCCCTGCCGCCTATCTGACCCATCAGGCCTTGCTGGGGGATTTCAGTTTTTACGTGGATGAACGGGTCATCGTGCCGCGCTCGTTCATCGCCGAATTGCTGCTCGAACAACTCAGCCCGTGGATCGCCGAACCGGATGAAATCAATAGCGTGCTCGACCTGTGCACAGGCAGCGGCTGCCTCGCCATCCTCGCCGCACATGCTTTTCCGAATGCCCGCGTGGATGCCGCAGACTTGTCTCCTGACGCACTTTCTGTTGCCGAACGCAACGTAGCCGATTACGAACTGCAGGATCGCGTGAACCTGATCGAATCGGATCTGTTCGCCAAGCTCGACGGCAAACAATACGATTTGATCATCAGCAACCCGCCCTATGTGGATGCCGAATCAGTCAACGCGCTGCCGCAGGAATATCTGCACGAACCGGAAATGGCGTTAGGCAGCGGCCATGACGGGCTGGATGCGACGCGTATCATCCTCAAACATGCCGCGCAACACCTCACCGGGAATGGCGTGCTGATCGTCGAGATCGGCCACAACCGCGACGTGCTGGAAGCCGCCTACCCCGATCTGCCGTTCACCTGGCTGGATGTCAGCGCTGGTGACCAATTCGTGTTCATGCTGCACCGCAACGACCTGCTGTAACTCGAAACAATTAGATGTCTGCCGAACACTACGAGAACTTCCCGGTTGCTTCTATTCTGATGCCCAGGCGGCTGCGCAAGCCAGTCGCGGCGATCTACCACTTTGCGCGCGCGGCGGACGACATCGCGGATGAAGGCGAGTCATCCAACGAGAAGCGCCTGAAGCGACTCGATGAGTTCCGTGCCGAACTGGCGCGCATCGCAAACAATGAAACGCCCCTTATCCCGTTGTTCCAGAACCTCGCCGCAGAAGTCCATCAGCACTCGTTACCGATGCAACCGTTTTACGATCTGCTCGATGCGTTCTCGCAGGATGTGATAAAAAAACGTTACGCCAACTTCGACGAATTGCTCGACTACTGCCGACGTTCCGCCAATCCGGTCGGCAACCTGCTGCTGCATCTTTATGGCGAGGCCACGCCGGTCAACATCGCTTACTCGGATGCGATCTGCACCGGATTGCAGATCATCAACTTCTGGCAGGATGTCGCCAAGGATTACGCGATCGGTCGCATCTACCTGCCGCTGGATGAACTCGCGCTGTACGGTGTGAGCGAAGAGCAGATCGCGCAGGGCATCAGCAATGACGCGTGGCGCGCACTGATGAAGTTCCAGGTGAAGAGAGCGCGTGCGATGATGGTCTCGGGAAAACCACTGGGCAGCATACTCACCGGTCGCATAGGTCTGGAGATGCGCATGATCATCGCCGGCGGATTGCGCATACTCTCCAAACTGGAGAGCGCGCAGTACGACATGTTCCGCCACCGCCCGGTGTTGAAGCCGTTCGACTGGGTTATCATGCTGTCCAAGAGTGCTCCATATTAATTATTAAACCCGACATGGATCCAGACCAATACTGCCAGGACAAAGCCTCCGCCAGCGGCTCCAGCTTCTACTACAGCTTCATGTTCCTGCCCAAGGACAAACGCCGCGCGATCACCGCGCTGTATGCCTTCTGCCGCGAGGTGGACGACGTGGTGGACGAATGCTCGGATGCCAACGTGGCGCGCACCACGCTCAGCTGGTGGCGCACACAAGTAGCAGCAATCTATGGCGGAAAGCCGCAGCACCCGGTCGCGCAGGCACTGGTGCCAGTGGTGCAACAATTTCATCTGACACAGGAACATCTGCTCGAGATCATCGACGGCATGGAGATGGACCTTGAGCAGGCGCGCTATCCTGATTTCAAATCGCTGCAACTGTATTGTTACCGCGTCGCCTCGGTGGTCGGCCTGCTCGCCGCAGAGATATTCGGTTACACCGACCGCAAGACACAGAAATATGCGCACGACCTCGGCATCGCCTTCCAGCTCACCAACATCATCCGCGACGTCGGCGAAGACGCGCGGCGCAACCGTATCTATCTGCCAATGGATGAGCTGGCGAAGTTCGGCGTGACGGCGGCGGACATTTTGAATTCGAAAGAAACCGAGAATTTCCAAAAACTGATGGCCTTCCAGATCGAACGCGCACAACGCTACTACCAGCAAGCATTGGGATACCTGCCCGCTGTGGACCGCAAGGCACAGCGCACCGGCCTGATCATGGCCGCGATCTACCAGGCCACATTGAAGGAAGTCGTCGCCAGCGGTTGCCATGTGCTGAAAGAGCGCGTCTCGCTCACACCGCGTTACAAACTGTGGTTGGCTTTCAAGGCGTGGCTCAAAAACTAAAAATAACAATTGCCCTCTCCCTAACCCTCTCCCACAAGTGGGCGAGGGGACAATCGTCATTTCTTCCATGCAAAAGAAATACCCTTTAAACCCTGCCATCATCGGCGGCGGCTACGCCGGCATGGCCGCCGCAGTCGCGTTGGCTGAATGCGGTATCCCAGTCACGGTGTTCGAAAGTGCCCAGCAACTTGGCGGACGCGCGCGGGGTGTGACCTATCAAGACACCCAACTGGATAACGGCCAACACCTGATGCTTGGCTGCTATCACCAAACCCTGCGCATGATCGAACAGGTCGGCGGTAATATCGAACAAGACTTCCTGCGCCTGCCGCTGCAGCTCGACCTGCATGGCGAATTCTCCCTGAAAGCGCCACGCCTGCCCGCCCCACTCCATCTGATAGAACAACTAGCCATTCGAGTAGGTTGGCAAAAAACGCCATCCAACTCGCTGGTTATGTTGGTCGCTCTACTGACCGCACAAGGCCTGTCGTTCAGCGAACGCCTGAATGCCGCGCGCTTCATGCTCACAATGCGCAGCATGAACTTTCGTTTAGCCAACGACATGAACGTCACCGAACTGCTCGCACAACACGGCCAGGATGCCGAGCTGACGCAGAAGCTCTGGGAACCGCTGTGCATCGCCGCGCTGAACACGCCTATCCACAAGGCTTCCGCGCAAGTGCTGCTCAACGTGCTGCGCGACGCGCTGAACCGATCGCGTGCCGACAGCGACATGCTGCTGCCGCGCATCGATTTCACCGCACTGTTCCCGCAACGCGCCGCGAACTATGTCAAACTGCACGGCGGCAAGGTGAATATTTCGTGCGGCGTAGAAGTGTTGCGTCCGCTCGAAGACGGAATGGAAATCACTACGGCTAGCGGAACAACACGATTCAGCCACGTCATCTGCGCCGCGCCACCTGCGGTCGCCGCCAAGCTGCTGCGCCCCATCGCTGCACTTGCAGAAACCGTCGCACAGATCGACAGCCTGGAACATCAACCGATCTACACCGTGTATCTGCAATATCCCGCTCACGTCACCCTGCCCCACGCGATGCTCGGCCTGCACCAACGCTACAGCCAGTGGCTATTTGACAAGGGACGCATCAGCGGACAACACGGCCTGCTCGCCGCCGTGATCAGCGCGGAAGGCATCCATCAGGAATTGCCACAGGAAGAACTGGCGCAAAAAGTGATCGCGGAATTGCGCGAAGAATTCGGCGTCGCCGAGCAACCCGCATGGTTCAAAGTCATCGCCGAAAAGCGCGCCACGTTCTGCTGCTCACCCAACCTGCATCGTCCATCGCAACAAACAGCCCTGCCCCGCCTGCTGCTGGCGGGCGACTATACGGCGGGCGATTATCCCGCCACGCTGGAAAGTGCGGT
>JADGRM010000028.1 GCA_017880945.1 Gallionella sp.
GATCATCACCGACCGAGAAGGCCGGATCGTCCTCGCCAACCGCCTCATTGAGGATGCATTATAATGCGCCCTCAAACAGCTAGGCAGTCGCGATAGATGAATATCCTACAAAACCAATCGTTTATTTTGAAATCCCCCGCCTTAATTTTTCTTATAGTCGCCTTATCCGTTTTTATCTCGGAAGCATCGATAATGATGCTGCTTTACTACTTGCCACCGCAATCATTATTTGGCGAGGCAATCATCGATGCCACACTGCTGGTCGCGTTAGTCTCGCCGGCACTTTATTTTTTCCTGTTTCGGCCCCTGGTCATCCAAATCCGTGAACGTGAGCAGATCGAGGATGTGCTGCACAAGAATGAGGAAGAGCAGTTCAAGTTCATAGTCCGATCCGCCGTGGACGGCATCGTCACGATCGGCGAACGCGGCATCATCGAACGTTTCAATCCCGCTGCCGAGCGCATATTCGGCTACACCGAGGCCGAAGTGGTTGAAAAGAACGTTTCCATACTCATGCCTTCTCCCTACCACGAGGCGCACGACGGCTATCTCGCTCACTACATGCAGACCGGCGAAAAAAAAATCATCGGTATCGGTCGCGAGGTGGTGGGGCTGCGCAAGGACGGCACCACCTTCCCGATGGAATTGGCAGTGGGCGAAATGCGCCGAGGCGAGCGGCGCATGTTCACCGGAACCGTGCGCGACATCAGCGAGCGCAAGCAGGCGGAGGAACAGCGGGCGCTCTTGATGCACGAACTGGAGAGCGCCAACGAGGAACTCAAGAATTTCGGTTACGTGGTATCACACGACCTCAAGGCCCCGCTGCGGGCCATCGGCTCGCTGGCGGACTGGCTTTCCACGGATTACGCGGACAAGTTCGACGACGAAGGCAAGGAGCACATGCGCCTGTTGATCAGCCGGGTGCACCGCATGGACGGTCTGATCGACGGCATTTTGCAATATTCGCGTGTGGGCCGGGTGAAAGAAGTGGCCGTCGCGGTAGAGCTCAACCAGCTGGTGCGGGAAGTGATCGACTTGCTTGCCCCGCCAGCAAGCATCACGGTCACCATCGAAAATCCCTTGCCGACCGTCATGACAGAACCGACCCGTATCCAGCAGGTGTTCCAGAACCTGCTCTCCAACGCCATCAACTACATGGATAAACCCGAGGGCAAAATTCGTATCGCCTGTAGCGCCGAGGGCAGGCAATGGAAATTCAGCGTCACCGACAATGGCCCTGGCATTAAACAGCAACATTTTGGAAAAATATTCCAGTTGTTCCAGACGCTCGCCCCGCGCGACCGTGTGGAAAGCACCGGTGTCGGCTTGGCGCTGGTAAAGAAAATCGTGGAAATGTACGGCGGGCGCATCTGGCTCGAATCCACATTCGGTCAGGGAAGCACATTTTTCTTCACGCTGCCGCGCACCGCTGCAAGCGCAGGTTCAACCAAAGTAACACAAGCATGAAAATCACCAACACGCTCATCCTGCTGGTGGAATATGATCAAGTGGACATCATGCGCTCTATCGACGCCTATTGGACCATCAGCGAGGTGCCGCTATGACCAAGCCGCTGATACGCGTACTTATCGTCGAGGACGACCTGGTGGACCGCATGGCCTGCCGCCGCACGCTGGCGCAGGACTCGGACTACGAGTTCGTGCTTACCGAAGCCGAAACCGGCCGCGAGGGGCTGCAACTCGCCCATGCGCAAAAACCGGACTGCGTGCTGCTCGACTACCGTTTGCCGGACATGAATGGTCTGGAGTTTCTGGCCGAGCTGAGAAACGATCTGGGCGAGATCCCGGTGCCGGTCATGATGCTGACCGGCGCCGACACCGCATCGGTCGCGGTCGAGACCATGAAGCGCGGCGCGCAGGACTACCTGGTCAAGGATGTGAACCGCCAATATCTGGAACTGCTGCCCGCTGTCATTCAGCGCGTGCTGCGCGAGCGGCGGACGCTGATGGAAAAAAAACAGATGGAAGCCGAACTGCAACAATACCGCTGGCATCTTGAGAAGCTGGTGGCAAAGCGCACCGATGAACTTGCGGAGGCGAATAAACAACTGCACCAGGACGTTGCTGAACGCAAGCGTGTTCAAGCAGAACTAACACACTCCAAGGCTGCAGCAGAAAAAGCCAATCTTGCGAAATCGAATTTTATTTCCAGAATGAGCCATGAATTGCGCACCCCGCTCAATGCCATTCTTGGTTTTGCCCAGTTGATAATAAACGGCTCTCCTACGCCTACGCCCACCCAGATGGCAAGGCTCAAAGAGATTCTCCATGGAGGATGGTATTTGCTGGACCTGATTAACGAAATCCTTGATCTCGCGGTGATCGAGTCCGGCAAGCTATCGCTGTCGCGAGTACCGGTGTCGCTGATCAATGTCATGCGCGAATGCCAAGCCATGATCGAACCGCAGGCGCAACAACGCGGCATCCCTATAAACTTTCTCCCATTCGACCACACCTGGTTTGTCAGCGCCGATCGAACCCGGCTAAAGCAGGTTTTGATCAACCTGCTGACCAATGCGATCAAATACAACCGCACACAGGGTACGGTCGAGGTGAAATGCACCTGCACCCCGGAACGCATACGCATCAGCATCAAGGACAGCGGTGCGGGATTGCCGCCAGAAATGCAGAAGCAGTTATTTCAACCGTTCAATCGCCTCGGACAAGAGGGCGGCGCCATAGAAGGGACGGGCATCGGCCTGGTGGTAACCAAGCAACTGGTCGAACTGATGGGCGGCACAATCGGCGTGAAAAGCATCGTCGGAGTGGGCAGCGAATTCCGGTTCGAACTGAACCGGGACTTTACGCCACAACTTGCAGCAGGAGAATGCAAATCTCAAGAGCTAACTCCGAAAATTTATACCGGCATGCGGCAGCACACCCTGCTTTATTTTGAAGACAACCCGTCCAATATGTTGCTGATCAAGGAACTCATTGAGGAGGATCGCCCCGATATGCACTTGGTGATCGCGGATAACGGCAAACTCGGCATCGAGCTGGCACGTACCCATCTGCCAGATGTGATTCTGATGGATATCGCCTTGCCTGATATCAACGGTATCGAAGTTATCGAGATACTGCTTAAAGATCCGCAAACGGCGCATATTCCTATCGTTGCCCTGAGTGCCAATGCCATGCCCGATGATGTTTTGAAAGGGATGGAAGCAGGACTTTTCCGCTATATCTGCAAGCCCTTCGAACTCAGTGAATTTATGTGTGTGATCGACGAGGCACTGGAATTTCGAAAAAGCAGATTAGCCAGCACAAATAATACAGAAGGAATTGGAAGCTGATTGCTGCAGTATTTTTAACGCCAGCATTTTGTAACGCAATTAGTTTTGGCTTGGCTATCGTTCATGAATAAAGAGACATCCTTCATTCATTTGCCAAGATTAAAATTCAGAGTCAATCTAAATAAGGAACACAAGCATGAAAATCACCAACAAGCCCATCCTCCTGGTGGAAGACGATCAAGTGGACGTCATGACGGTCAAGCGCGCCCTGAAGGAGATCCACGTCACTAACCCGGTGGTGAATCCGGAAAATGGAGAGGAAGCCCTGAAGTACCTGCGTGACCCTAACAGCGCGAAGCCGTGCATTATCCTGCTCGACCTCAACATGCCGATCATGAACGGCATCGAGTTCCTGCAGGTGGCGAAGCATGACGCTCAGCTCAAGCGCATCCCGGTGGTCGTGCTGACCACGTCCGAGGAACAACAGGACAAAGTAAACAGCTTCGACTTGGGGGTGGCCGGCTATATGGCCAAGCCGGTGGATTACCAGCAGTTCGTCGAAGTCATGCGCTCCATCGACGCCTATTGGACCATCAGCGAGATGCCGCAATGACCAAGCCGCTGATACGCGTACTCATCGTCGAGGACGACCTGGTGGACCGCATGGCCTGCCGCCGCGCGCTGGCGCAGGACCCGGACTACGAGTTCGTGTTGTACGAAGCCGAAACCGGCCGGGAGGGGCTGCAACTCGCCCATGTGCAAAAGCCGGACTGCGTTTTGCTCGACTACCACTTGCCGGACATGAATGGTCTGGAGTTTCTGGCCGAGCTGAGAAACGATCTGGGCGAGATCCCGGTGCCGGTCATGATGCTGACCGGCGCCGACAACGCTTCGGTCGCGGTCGAGGCCATGAAACGCGGCGCGCAGGACTATCTGGTCAAGGATGTGAACCGCCAATATCTGGAACTGCTGCCCGCTGTCATCCAGCGCGTGCTGCGCGAGCGACGGGCATTGACGGAAAAAAAACAGATGGAATCTCGTCTGGTTCAGGCCGAAGCGAAGTACCGTTTCCTGGTAGAGCAGATTCCCGCAATCACCTATACCGCCGCGCTGGACATACCCGGCAAGCTACTCTATGTGAGCCCGCAACTCAGTGCGTTAGGCTATTCCCCGGAGGAATGGACAGCTCAAGTTGGCGCGCTGCGTAGCCATATTCATCCCGATGATCAAAAGCGGGCAGTGGATGCATTCGACCGTGTGCGCGCTACCGGCAAACCGTTGCGTTGCGAATACCGCCTGCTTAACCGTGCCGGCGAAGTGCGCTGGTTCTTGGACGAGGCAAGCCTGGTGCACGACGAATCGGGCGAGCCGTTGTTCCTGCAGGGCGTTCTGGTCGATATCACCGAGGACAAGGAGGTCGAAGAGGAACTGCATCTGCATCGCCGACGACTCGAGGAGCTGGTGGCCAATCGCACGACGCAGTTCGAGAAACAAACCGCGATACTCGAGTCGGCCAACGCCAATCTCGCCAGCAAGCTTGGCGCGTGCACACAAGCCGGGAGCGCGCTCAAGAAATACGCCGATCAGCTCGCGGACCTCTACCATAACGCCCCCTGCGGTTACCACTCGCTCGACCCTGACGGCGTGTTCATCCAGATCAACGACACTGGGCTCAACTGGCTTGGCCGCACACGCGAAGAGGTCGTGGGCAAAATGAGGTTCACCGATCTGCTCACGCCCGCGAGCGGAAAAATCTTCCTGGAAAGCTACCTGCGCTTCAAGGAATGCGGCTGGGTGCGTGATCTCCAACTCGAGATCGCGCGCGAGGATGGCACGAGCCTATCCGTGTTGTTGAACGCCACCGCGATCAAGGACACCGCAGGTCGATTCGTGATGAGCCGCTCCATGATGTTCGACATTACCGACCGCGAGCGTCCCAAGCAGGCGCTGTGAGGTTCGTGGGAGCGTTCCCGCCGCTGGATTCAGGGCGGAAGAATTAATGTAGCTGGCGTCATCAATCTTGATGACGCCTATGTTTTTTTGCTCACCTGTTACACTGGATTGATTCGCTGTTAATGCATTAACCCACCCCATTTTTTTCAATGCGCACTACGTTGCGACACATCCGCAGCCGGAACAGATCACATTCATTGAATCGAAAAACTCATGGCACACAATCAAGTAATTAAAAGCACTCCAAAAGACACGCTCACGGAACTGCCTGCACTGGGAATGGATCCGGGCAGCATCGGGGCGGATTTCCGGCGTTATTTCAGCCACACACTCGGGCGGGACAAGAACTGCAAATCCATCCACTATTTATACACCGCCTTGACTTACACGCAGCGAGACCGGCTGATGGAGCGCTGGAAAAACACCCATTACGCCTACGACGAAAGCGACAGCAAGCGGGCTTACTACCTGTCACTGGAATTCCTGATGGGCAGGGCACTCGGCAATGCCATGCTCAATCTGGGCATTCAGGATGAGACCACTCGTGCGCTGTACGATCACGGGATCGTGCTGGAAGAAATCGCGGAACGCGAACAGGATGCCGGGCTTGGCAATGGCGGCCTTGGCCGGCTGGCAGCCTGTTTCCTCGATAGTTGTGCCACCCTGCAATTGCCGGTGATGGGTTACGGTATCCGGTATGAATACGGGATGTTCCGCCAGCGTATCGAAAGCGGAAACCAGATCGAGGAACCGGATCATTGGCTCCGGGACGGCAACCCATGGGAGCTGGAACGTCCCGAGTTTACCCAGCGGGTTCGCTTCGGCGGCCGTACCGAGCACTACCACAGCCGTGCCGGAGAACTTTTGCGCGTGCGCTGGGTAGGTACTCATGACGTGCTGGCCGTGCCCTACGATGTTCCCGTGCCCGGCTACCGCAACGGCACGGTGAATACGTTGCGGCTATGGCATGCTGCCGCAACCGATGAATTCGACCTGGACGAATTCAATGCCGGAAGCTATACGGAATCCGTCGCCGCCAAAAACGATGCTGAGCACATCACCATGGTGCTCTACCCGAACGATGCCAGCGAAAACGGCAAGGAATTGCGCCTGCGCCAGCAATATTTTCTGGCTTCTGCAAGCCTTCAGGATATTTTGCAGAAATGGACAGGCCGGCATGGCAAGGATTTCACCCACTTTGCGGCCAAGAATCACTTCCAGCTCAACGATACCCACCCGACCTGCGTCGTGCCCGAGCTGATGCGCTTGCTGATAGACGAACATGCCCTGTCGTGGGATCAGGCGTGGGCGATCACCAGCAACACGGTCGCCTACACCAATCACACATTGCTGCCGGAAGCGCTGGAAAAGTGGCCAGTGCGGATGTTCCGCAATCTGTTGCCACGTTTGCTGGAGATCATCCAGGAAATCAATGCGCGTTATCTGACGCAAGTTGCACGGCAGTGGCCGGGAGACACGGACCGCCTGAGGCGCATGTCCATCATCGAGGAGGGGGCGGAATCGCATATCCGGATGGCCTATCTGGCCATCGTCGCAAGCTTTTCGGTCAATGGTGTCGCAGCGCTGCATTCACAGTTGCTCGAACAAACCTTGTTCCGCGATTTTTATGAGTTGTGGCCCAACAAGTTCAACAACAAAACCAATGGCGTTACCCAGCGCCGCTGGCTCGCCTGGGCCAATCCGTCACTCGGGAAGCTGATCACCGAAAAGATCGGCGACAGCTGGATCACGGATCTCGCCCAGTTGAAGCGGCTCGCCCCTTATGCGGACGATCCGGCATTCAGGGCGCAGTGGCGCGAAGCTCATCAAATCAACAAGGCACGCCTTGCCGCACTGGTGCAACAGGATTGCGGCGTCACCTTCGATACCCGCGCGCTGTTCGATGTCCAGGTCAAACGCATCCACGAATACAAGCGCCAGTTATTGAATGTCCTGCACGTCATCCATCTCTATGACCGCATCAAACGCGGCGACACCGCCAACTGGACGCCGCGCTGCGTGCTGATCGGCGGCAAGGCGGCTCCGGGCTATGTGATGGCAAAGAACATCATCAAACTGGTGTGCAATGTCGCCAACGTCGTCAACAACGATCCCGCAATCGGCGATTTGCTCAAGGTCGCGTTCATCCCCAACTACCGCGTGACCGCGATGGAAATCATCTGTCCGGGAACCGACCTTTCCGAGCAGATTTCCACTGCCGGCAAGGAAGCTTCGGGCACCGGCAACATGAAGTTCATGATGAACGGCGCGCTCACGATCGGCACACTGGACGGCGCCAACATCGAGATGCGCGAAGAAGTCGGGGCGGACAACTTCTTCCTGTTCGGGTTCACGGCAGAAGAAGTGGAGGCCGGAAGATCACAACACAACCCGAATGCCATCATCGAGGCCGACGAAGACTTGCGCCGGGTGATGCAGTTGCTGGGCTCGGGACATTTCAACCAGTTCGAGCCGTATATTTTCGATCCCATCATCCATTCCCTGACCGCACACGGCGATTACTGGATGACGACAGCGGATTTCCGCAGCTACGTCGATGCGCAACAGCGCGCGGCGGATGCCTTCCGCGACCAGGAGCACTGGACGCGCATGAGCATTCTCAACACCGCCGCCAGCGGCAAGTTTTCCAGCGACCGCACCATTCAGGAATACAACAAGGACATCTGGAAGCTTAAACCGGTGAAGGCGTTGGCGGTGGGCTGAGGGATAGCTCCGTTGGGAAAAGGTGAAGGTCAGCTAACGACACCGAGCGACCCATTAGATGAATCGCCATGTTGGTCCGCTACTCGGCCCAAGCAGACGCTGGTAATTTCCTGAAAAGGGGGTCGGTTCAGACAGCGGGAAGGTCCGCTTTCAATCTTTTCGAACCGTCACTTTCGATACAAATCCGCTATACAAAACTCGACGCGTAACGTATCAGTTAGGGTCGGATTGGGACGATGGATAGAACGAAATTCAATTGAATGAAATTGGCATGCATAGATTCTATGGTTTATGGCAAGCATTTTGTAAGTCGTGCTGCATCGACTTCTGTTCTGTAGATGATATTCAGGTCAACGCATCAAGACATCTGGCTTATGCTCTTGCGAAAATGTGCGAGGGCTGCAGCGAAAAACACTAAACCAATAATGGTCAGCGCAATAAATTGCGGCCAGACTACATCGAAACCGGCACCGCGATAGAGTATCGCTTGGGCGGCGGAAACGAAATGCGTGGTGGGTGCCACTAGCATTATGTTTTGCGCGATAACTGGCATACTCTCACGTGGTGTCATGCCGCCAGAGAGCATTTGCATTGGCAACAATATCAGCATAATTAACAGACCGAACTGTGGCATGCTGCGAGCTACCGTTGCCATAAAAATCCCCATCGACGTGGTGGCAAAAAGATGCAATGTGGCTATGGTTAGGAACAGCGCTACTGAACCTTCGATTGGCACGTTGAGCGCCCTCTGCACTACAAAGTAGAGCGAAAACGCTGTCGCGAGGAGGACAACCAGCCCCATTGACCAGATTTTACTCAGCATGATCTCGCCGGGAGTCACGGGCATCACGAGCAGATGTTCGATTGTGCCATGTTCGCGCTCGCGGATCAGCGCGGCGCCAGCCAACACGATTGATAGCATGGTGACATTGTTGATGATTTCCATCAAAGATCCAAACCAAGCCTGCGTCAAGGCAGGGTTGAAGCGCACACGCAAGGCCAGATCCACCTCAGGTGAGGTACTGCCGCGATAGCGCTGAACGAATTCGTTGATTTCGCCAATCACTATCTGTTGGATGTAACTACTGCCGGTGAATGCCTGGCTCATACGCGTAGCATCAACGTTGAGCTGGATAGCTGGCGAACGCCCCTCCAGCACATCGCGCTGGAAGTTTGGCGGAATATTGAGTGAAAATGTATACAGCCCGGCATCTAGGAGAGCATCGACCTCGGAAAGTGACACACGCTTGGGTGGCATGAATTCTGGAGGGCGAAGGGCAGATGTAATGCGTGCCGATAGTGGCGAATCATCCTCATCGACGATCGCTATAGGAACTTTACTAAGCCGTTCTGGCATCCCGGTTGCGGCAATGTAGATTTGAAAGGTGAAGCTGTATGCGATCAACACCAGCATGATCGGGTCGCGCGCCAAGCTCCACAACTCCTTGACGCCGAGACGGTAGATGTTGGACGCTCGACTCATGTTCAACGCTCCTGTTTTTTCAGCAAGACGATCGAAAGACCGAGTATAACCAGGGCCGCCAGCGCCATCGGCGCGAACGCGCTTTGCAGATCGGCCATTCCCAGCGCCTTGTTGAACACGCCGCGACTGATGGTGATGTAATAAGAGGCAGGGTAAATCTCACCCATCACCCTGCCGAAACCTTCGAGCGACGAAACCGGGTTGATCATGCCGGCGAACTGGATAGCAGGCAGCATTGAGCCGATCATGGCAAAAAACATTGCAGCAATCTGGCTGCGCGTGAAGGTAGAGGCGAACAGACCGAAGCCGGTAGAAAAGGTTACAAAGATCAGTGTCGCCAGCGTGAGGGTCATAAAGCTGCCCTTGATTGGAACGTTGAATAGGGTCACGGCAACCAGGCTCATCAGCAGAAAATTAAACATGGCCAGTACGATGTACGGTAGTTGCTTCCCGATAAGAAATTCGCTGCGAGTCACTGGAGTGACGTAGAGGTTGATGATCGAGCCCAACTCCTTTTCACGCACCACTGACAACGCGCATAGCATGGATGGGATCATCAGAAGCAATATAGGAATAACTGCCGGCACCATTGAGGGTAGGCTCTCTACATTGGGGTTGTAGCGAAAGCGTGTTTCGATGGTGGCGGCGCCGTTCAAAACGTCCTGTCCGTAACGGGTTTTCGCCATCTCGATCAACCAACTCTGGTGCATGCCCTGCACATAACCCTGCACTGTTTCGGCTCGTTGCGGCATCGCGCCATCGATCCAGGCTCCAATCTGCACTGGGGTGCCGCGCTGCACATCGCGCGCAAAACCCGGTGGGATTTCGATGGCTAGCGACAGTTCGCCATTACGCATACGCCGGTCAAGATCTGCATAGTCAGTGATAGGCGGGTGTTCGACAAAATAGCGTGAGCCAGATAGATTCAAAGCGTAGTTCTGGCTGAGTGTGGTCCGGTCGCGGTCTAGCACAGCATAGCTGAGATCATTCACATCCATTGAGATGCCATAGCCCATGATAAACATCAGGATCAGACTGCCGAACAGCGCCATTACCATGCGCACTGGATCACGCTGTAGTTCCCTCGCCTCGCGCAGGGTGTAGCTGAAGGCGCGCGCAAAACTGAAGCTTCGGTACAGCACGCGCGGTTGCGCCGACACGTCTTGAGGTGTAGCAGAAACAGTCGCCTGAATAGCGGTTTTAGGTATCGCATCTGCATCGTCAGAGCCCGCGTCCTGCAAATAACCGATAAAGGCGTCTTCCAGAGTTTTGGCCCCGCGCTTTTTCACAATCTCGCCTGGCGTATCGCTGGCCAGCACTTTCCCATCGTTCATCAGCGAAATGCGGTCGCAACGCTCGGCTTCATTCATGAAATGGGTAGAGATGAAGATCGTCACCTTGTCATTGCGAGAGAGATCGATAAGCAACTGCCAAAAGGCATCGCGCGCTACTGGGTCAACGCCCGAGGTTGGCTCGTCAAGGATGAGCAACTCGGGAGCATGCACCATCGCTACCGCAAGTGACAGGCGTTGACGCATACCCAGAGGCAGTTTCTCGGGCAGCATGTTAGGTACACCGTCCAGCCCAAAACGGGTCAACAGCTCGCTCACGCGCGTCGGAATCGCCGACTCCGGTACTCCAAACAAGCGTGCATGCAGCACTAAATTTTGTTCGACGCTAAGTTCGGAATACAACGAAAACGCTTGCGACATGTAGCCGACACGTCGCCGCGTAGCGATGTCTCGTGCGTCCACTTTTTTACCAAACAACCAAGCTTCACCTTCGTTCGGGGGCAGCAGGCCGGTTAGCATCTTCATGGTGGTGGTCTTCCCACTGCCGTTGGAGCCAAGGAATCCGAAAATCTCACCCCGATGGATGCGCAAATTGACGTGATCGACGGCCGTGAAATCGCCGAAACGCATGGTCAGCTCGCGTGCTTCGATTGCGATATCTTCGCCATCGATAAATGGCGGCACCTCGATTTTCCTATGGCCGATCTTTTTTTCTTCCGGCAGCAAGGCAATAAATGCCGCCTCCAACGTGGAAGTATGAGTGCGTTCATGCAGTTCCTTAGGTGAACCAGTGGCCAGAATTCGGCCAGCATCCATCGCCACCAACAAATCGAAGCGTTCAGCTTCCTCCATATAGGCGGTGGATACAATCACGCTCATCCCTGGGCGATTCTCGCGGATATGTGCAATCAGCGACCAGAATTGTGCGCGCGCCAGCGGATCGACACCTGTGGTTGGCTCATCGAGAATTAGCATATCTGGATCGTGGATCAGTGCGCAGCACAATCCCAACTTCTGTTTCATGCCGCCGGACAGTTTACCCACAGGACGATCGAGAAAAGCAGAGAGGCCCGTCGCTTTTGTCAGTTCATCGATACGCCTCCGACGTTCATCCTTATCGTGGCCGAACAAGCGACCGAAAAACTGTAGGTTGTCTTCGACTGACAAGGGCGGGTAAAGATTTTTGCCCAAGCCCTGAGGCATGTAGGCAATGGTGGGGCAGATTTGGTTGCGGTGGCGTGCCGAACGCATATCACCGCCCAGCACCTCGACCTTTCCTTGTTGTACTGATCGCGCCCCGGAAATTAACGCAAGCAGGCTGGATTTACCAACACCGTCTGGGCCGACCAGGCCAACCATACAGCCGGCAGGAATCTCCAGATTGATGGCATCTAACGCCAGCACCTTACCGTAGCGTAGGCTGACTCCAGCAAGGCGTGCGACTGGCGCTTTGCTCTGGATTTGACCGATCATTACTTAGTTATGTTCACTGTGAGCGATTGAGGCCATTCTGCCTGCTGGTTCAGCTTGAGCCAAGCAACCCCTGGCAAGCCGGTTTTAACTTGCTTAACATGTCCCTTGAGTAGCTCTGGGTCAATGCGTGCTTTAACACGAAACATTAGTTTCTCACGCTCGCTGGCGGTTTCAACAGTTTTTGGCGTGAATTGCGCGACACTGGCAACGAAAGACACTCTGGCGGGAATAACGTAACCAGGTGCGGCATCCAGTACGATGTGAACTTCACTATCCAGCGCGACCTTACCAGCCACGGTCTCCGGCAGGAAGAAGGTCATATAAACATCGCTCAAATCTATCATGTTGAGTACCTTGCCTCCCCCGCCGAGTACTTCGCCGGGCTGGGCAACAAGGTACTGCACGCGGCCATCACGCGGCGCCTTGAGCTGACTATCTGCTATGTCGACACCAATGCGCGCTACTGTAGCAGCCTGTGCTGCCACGGTCGATTTTGCCCCGGTGACTTGGGACTTGGCAGCAGCAATGGCAGACTTGGCCGCCATTACCTGTGCCTTCGACGCCTTCAGTGTCGCTTCGGCGCTACTAACTGAAGCCTGATCGTTGTCGAGTTGCTGGATGGATACCATGCCTTGGCTAGACAGCGTCTGCGAACGCGCCAGACGTCGTCCGGCGTTATCCAGCTCACTTTCACGCTGCGCCACCATGGCCTGTGCAGCAACCAAATCGCTTTCGCGCACGTTGACCTGCGCTTCTGCACTGACCACAGCATTGATCGCTTGCTGTTGCTGGGCACGTGCCTCATCGTGCTGGGCGTTAAGAACATCGATCTGCATCTGTGCCAGTACCTGGCCTGCTTTTACGAAGTCGCCTTCGCGGGCGACGATATCCACCACGCGGCCAGCATATTTAGTGGCAATGTCGATTTCGGTAGCCTCAATGCGGCCATTGCCACTAACAAAGCCATCGCCCAGACCCGTGGGCCGCATCTTGATCCACGCACCCCAAGCGGCCAAAGCTATGGCGATTGCCAAAGATGCCAGAAGCAGATTTTTCTTGATAGAAGCATTCATGTGGACTCCTGGCGTTTTCAATTGACAGGGCGGGTTGCCGAGGTTGGTGACTCAACAAATTTATGTCCGCCGACTAGTGCGGCATACAGGCTCACGCAGCTCGACAGCATTTCGCGGTGTCTGTAATAATTGTTATTCGGCAACGTGCAGATCGCGCTGGACAACCAGTACTATAATACATGGTGTACTGCCATTTGTTATCGTACTGCAATCTGGCCAAGCGCGTCTGAAAGACTACGCCGCGCCGTTGGCCATAGTCAGGTGTGTCTCTTTTCCCGATGGAACCCTTGATCATTGAACTGTTGCCAATTTAGCACCACTCGTTGAGAGAATTTTTGCAACATATGTCGGTGCATCATGAAATCTATGCCGCCCTAACCATCATTCAAGAGGAACTGCGCAAAATCGCACAGCCCTTAAGCTCCACGTTGAACTTCCGTTTGGGAGAAAATCGAATATCCGGTTGTGTCGA
>JADGRM010000182.1 GCA_017880945.1 Gallionella sp.
CACGATGATCATGAAATCGGTGAACTGGTCGAGCAGCATGCGCCAAGGGGAACGCGCGCGCTTTTCCTTTAATTCATTTGCGCCGAAGTGCGCCAGACGTTTGGCCGCATCAGCCGAACTCAGGCCGGATTCCGGGCTGGTCTCCAGACGTTGCGCGACCTCATCGATGGTCAGCGTGTGCCAGCTGTTGTCGCTAACGGGCATGGCAAAAATGCCCCCCGATAATGAAACTCAACATGCCCGTTTCCCCCATCCCAACCTTCCCCCGCAAACGGGAGAAGGGGCAAACGAATCGCTGCGCGAGTTTCAAGTTAACGTGCATGCTCGGAAATTACCCATGAGTTGAGTACATACCGCATGCCAGGCACCTCCTGGCCAGGTAGATGACAGCATGGTACATCGAACCGGCAGCTTGTTTTCAGGCCGATGCTGCATCGATCGGATGCAGCAGAGACTTCGACGAGATCACGCGATGCCCATTACCCCAATATCCGTCATTTCTTCTGCAACACGATCCCGCGGAACCACCCTCCTGCGAGCATCGGCACGTCGCTCACCAGTCGCAGCTGCGGTACTGCACTTAACACTTCTTCGAACACCACATCCATACGCGTGGCAATGCGGCGCGACAGCGGGTTGAGCGCGCGGCGCAGCAATGCGAGCTTGTTAGGGCGCAGGAACTTGTCAAGGATGATGATGCTGCCGCCCGGCTTGAGCACGCGCGCAGCCTCGCTCAGACATTGCGCGGGTTGCGGCACGACGGCCAGGATCAGGTGTAGCACGACATGATCGAAATGCCAGTCGGCAAACGGCAAGGCCATGCTGTCGCCCATCACCCAATCCACCTGCAAACTTTCACCACCTGATTTGGCACCACGCAGCTTGGCACGCGACAGCATCGCGGCATTGAAGTCGAGCGCGGTGTAGCGATGCAGTTTCGGCAGCAACGGCAGATCGAGTCCGGTGCCGATGCCGCTCAGCAATACTTTCTCCGCCTGATTAATCGGCAAGGCGAGCAGCGACTGGGTGCGCGCATGCAGCAACGGGCGCGCTATGAACGCATCATAAATCGGCGCGATCAGGCTGTAGCTCCGCCTGAGCAGGGGATTTTCGCGGTAGGGCAGGTCGTGATTCGCCATACAGCGAGTCTAACGCAAAAGTCTGATGCCGGATATTTTGGCCTGTGCAATGGCTTGCGCGAGTGCCTCGATAGCCTGCCCGCGGGCAAAGCTCTTGCGCCATGCCAGCGCGATGCGCCGCGAAGGTGCGGGATTGGCGAACGGGATCACTTTCAACAACTTGCTGCGATAACGCGCGCTGTTCGCCGTAGCGGGCAGCACGGTGATGCCCAGGCCGGAGGCGACCATGTTGCGTATGGTTTCGAGCGAAGTGCCCTGCTGTATCTCCGCGCCTTTGCGTTTGAGACCCGGGCAGGCTTCGGCGACCTGGTTGCTGAAGCAGTGCCCGGAATCGAGCAGCAACACTTTTTCAGCGGAAAGCTCCTGTGCCCTGATACTGCGCCGATCGGCCCAGTGATGATCGTTGCTAACCACCACCTCGAACGGTTCGTCATATAAAGGCTGCGTCAGGATGCCCGTATCGCCGTACGGCAGCGCGATGATGATGACATCAAGCTTGCCGTTGCGGAGCAAGGCGTCCAGGTTGTTTGTGATATTCTCTTCCACTTCCAGCGGCATTTCCGGGGCGAGTTTTTTCAGCTTAGGGATAAGTTCGGGCAGCAAGTAGGGGCCGACGCTGTAGATGATGCCGACGCGCAATGCGCCCGACAGTTGGTCGTTGCCCTGGTTTGCGATCTCACGGATATGTCCTGCTTCTTCGAGCACGCGCTGTGCCTGTTCGACGATCTGTACCCCGAGTGGCGTGACGGAAACTTCGCTTTTGCCGCGCTCGAAGATCTGCACGCCCAGTTCCTCCTCGAGCTTCTGTATCGCCAGCGACAGCGCGGGCTGGCTGATGAAGGACTTTTCTGCGGCGCGGCGGAAGTTGAGTTCCCGTGCGACCGCGACGATGTAACGCAGTTCATTGAGAGTCATGCTGGCATCTCCTTGTGATTTGAATAATAAATCGCATTGGTTTAAACAATCAATTAGATTTATTGATGCATAAACACTAAATTGCATCCGTGGACAGAAAACCACTCGATCAATTTAACAAGGAGAACATCATGCAACGACCCGAAATAAAAACCATCGCCAACCTCGAATCGGCATTTGCCGGTGAATCGATGGCGCACATCAAGTATCGTTACTTCGCAAAGATCGCGCGCGCCGCAGGCGACGAGGCAACGGCGCATATATTCGAAGAGACCGCCAACCAGGAAGTACAGCACGCATTCGGGCATCTCGATCTGCTTTACCCGAAGGAAACCATGACCCCGGCGCGCTGTCTGAAAATGGCTATAGAGGGCGAAACCTACGAATACACCGAGATGTATCCGGGCTTTCTCAAAACGGCACAACAGGAAAGCAATGCAGCTGCCGTAGCGGAAATCAAGGAACAGATCGCCGAATCGAAACAACACGCCGAACAATTTCAGGCGATGCTGCAAAAAGCTGCGAAGCGCTTTGCCGCATTGGCCAAAGTTGAAGAGCGTCACGCCAATCAATATCGCTCCGTATTGGCGAAAGTATCATCTTGATTTTTCATCTTTCTTAAGGAGAGCAGCATGAAAGTTTGGCAATGTGTGGTTTGTGGTTTCATATACGATGAAGCAGCCGGTTTGCCGGCCGAGGGGATCAAGCCCGGCACGGCGTGGGCGGATATTCCCGAAAACTGGGTTTGTCCGGATTGCGGCGTTGCCAAGGCGGATTTCGAGATGGTACAGGTGTAAGCCGCTGACCGCTTGCGGGGGAAGAACATCATGGGCAAGTCGAACATCAACATCGGCATTTTCAAGGCGGCAGGCGGTCAACCTGCCGCAGTTGTTACGGCGACACGCATGAACGTACATCGGCAACATGTCTGGCTGCGGTGCAGCCTGCGGGAAAACTAGAGGCAAACAATGAAACCTATCGTAGTGTTGGGCAGCGGTCTGGCCGGTTACACGCTGGTGCGCGAGTTGCGCAAACTGGATCGCGACGTGGCGATCACGCTGATATCGCAAGACAGCGGCAATTACTATTCCAAGCCCATGCTTTCGAACGCGCTGGCGCAGGGTAAGACAGCCGAGTCGCTGGTCATCACTGTTGCGGCGGATATGGCCAGGCAATTGGGCATCACGCTGTTGCACCACACCCAAGTTTCCGGCATAAGGCGCGCGCGCAAGGAATTGCAAACATCAGCGGGCGTGATCGAATATGGCCGCCTGGTGCTGGCACTGGGCGCAGACCCGATACGCTTGCCGTTGCAGGGCAATGCTGCCGATGCGGTGGTGTCGGTGAACGATATCGAGGACTACGCAAAATTTCGCGGCGCGATCGTTTCCGCAAAACAGATCGCGATCATCGGCGCCGGCCTGATCGGCTGCGAATTCGCCAACGATCTGGCGGGTGCCGGATATGCCGTGACGGTGATAGACCCGACCGCCTATCCGCTCTCCAGCCTGATGCCCGAATCAGCGGGTAAGCAATTGCTGGCACCGCTGGCCAAGCTGGGCGTGACATGGCGTTTCGGCACAGCGGTGAAAGCGGTCGATCGTGATGCAGCGGGCTATGCACTGACACTGACCGATGGCACGGCCCTGGCTGCCGACGTGGTGTTGTCCGCAGTCGGCTTGCGCCCGCGCATCGAGTTGGCGCGCAGTGCCGGACTCGCGGTGAATCGCGGCATCGTGGTGGACGCGCAACTGCGCAGCAGCGACGCGGACATCTATGCGCTGGGCGATTGCGCCGAGATCGAGGGACGCGTGCTGCCTTACGTGCTGCCCATCATGCACGCCGCGCGGGCTTTGGCGCGCGGGCTGGCCGGTGAAGATGCGAAGGTGGAATTTCCCGCGATGCCGGTGGTGGTCAAAACGCCGTCCCATCCTGTCGCGGTGCTGCCTGTTGCACGAGATGCGGCTGGCGAGTGGAATATCCTGGCACAGGGTTCAGAGATCAAACCGGGGGTCAAGCTGGGATTTTTCGATGCACAGAATCAACTGAGCGGATTTGTGCTCACCGGAGAGTACGCCGCTGAACGTGGCGCGATGACCAAACAATTGGGAGCATCCGGAATCCAGTAATTCCAAAGTGTGTTAAATACGACCATAATTTTGCAGGTGCAGGAGCGGGCCATGCCCGCGACCA
>JADGRM010000183.1 GCA_017880945.1 Gallionella sp.
AGCGTGGCGCGCATCCCCGGCTTCCCCTATGACGATCCGCGCATCATCGATTCCACCGGCGCGTTGCAATTGCAGGATGTGCCCAAGCGCATGCTGATCATCGGCGGCGGCATCATCGGGCTGGAAATGGCCACCGTGTACGACGCGTTAGGCAGCAAGATCACCGTGGTCGAGCTGGCCGACGGCCTGATCCCCGGTGCTGATCGCGACTTGGTGCGCCCGCTGCATAAGCGCATCGAGAAACGTTACGAGGCGATCTACCTGAAGACCAAGGTCAGCAAGATCGAGGCGCAGAAGAACGGCCTGAAGGTGCACTTCGAAGGCGAGCAAGCGCCCGAGCCGCAACTGTATGACCGCGTGCTGATGGCCGTCGGTCGCCGTCCCAACGGGCGAGACATAGGCGCAGATGCTGCGGGCGTGACTGTCAACGAGCGCGGCTTCATTCCTGTGAATATACAGATGCGCACCAACGTGCCGCACATCTACGCGATCGGCGACATCGTCGGTGACCCGATGCTGGCCCACAAGGCATCGCACGAAGGCAAGGTGGCCGCCGAAGTCATCGCCGGCCACCTTGCCGCGTTCGAGCCGCTGACCATACCTTCAGTGGCGTACACCGATCCCGAGATCGCTTGGATGGGCCTCACCGAAACGCAAGCCAAGGCACAAAGCATAGCCTACGAAAAAGCCAGTTTCCCTTGGGCTGCCTCGGGCCGTGCGTTGTCTGTCGGCCGCGAAGAAGGTGCCACCAAAGTGCTGCTCGATCCCAAGACCCGCCGCATCCTCGGCGCGGGCATCGTCGGAGTGAACGCCGGTGAACTGATCGCCGAAGCGGTTCTGGCGCTGGAGATGGGCGCCGACATGGAAGACATCGGGCTGACCATACACCCGCACCCGACCCTGTCGGAAACGCTGGGCTTCGCCGCCGAAATGGCGGAGGGCACCATCACCGACTTGATCGCACCGCGCAAGAAATGATGCGTCGCAGCTTGATTTTTGTTTTTCTTGCGTTGAGCGCGTCGGCTGGCGCGTTCGATCTGAACGGGTTCGAGACAAAACTCAACGACCTGACCAAACCAGCCGCATCAAATCCCGCCGCACCCGCAGGCTCGGGACTCGCACAGTTCAGCACGCAAGACCAGATTGAAAGCCTGAGGCAGGCTCTCACGCAGGGCGCGGAAACTTCCGTATCCAATCTCGCCAGGAAGGATGGCTTCCTCGGCAACGAAAAGGTGCATATCCCGCTGCCGGATGGTCTGCAAAAATCGGACAGGGCAATGCGCAGATTCGGCATGGGAAAATATTCGGATGAACTGATCACCGCTATGAATCGCGCCGCCGAAGCCGCCGTGCCTGAAGCGAAAACACTGCTGGTCGGCGCGATCAAAAAAATGACCGTATCAGATGCGAAGGGCATACTCACCGGCAGCGACGATGCCGCCACCAGGTACTTTCGCAGCAACACCGAGACCACACTGGCCGGCAAGTTCAAACCCATCGTGGGCAAGGCGATGCAGAAAGTGAAGCTGGCCGAAAAATATGACCAGTTTGCCGGCAAGGGTGCAAAATTCGGTTTGGTGGACGAACGCGACGCCCAACTGGATGACTACATCACGCGCAAGGCGATGGATGGTTTGTTCCTGATGATGGCGGAACAGGAAAAAGCCATACGTGCGAATCCGCTGGAAGCGACAGGGAGCTTGGCAAAGAAGATATTCGCGGCGATCAAGCTTTAGCACTAGCTGCTACGCTCGACCTTCTTTCGCATGAGTGACACCGCCAGCCTCATATCCCTCTTCATCAGCAGCTTCCTCGCCGCGACGCTGCTCCCCGGAGGATCGGAAGCCGCGCTGTTCGCCGTACTAAAGGCTTATCCGGAAACGCTGTGGTACGCGCTGATCATTGCCTCCATCGGCAACACACTGGGCGGCATGGTGACCTTCGGCATGGGTTGGCTATTGCCGCAAACCCAGCAACTCAAACATGTCGAAAAACTGCGCCGCTACGGCACGCCCGCGCTGCTGCTGGCATGGGCACCGCTGATCGGCGATGCGCTGTGTTTGGCTGCGGGCTGGCTGCGGCTCAACCCATGGCAAGCCGTGCTGTTCATGGCTATCGGCAAGTTCGCGCGTTATGGTTTGATCGCGCTAGCGATGTGGTAACCCAACAGATAAAGAACATGGTCCATGAAAAACACGAAATAAACAGGGTGGGGATAACTTGATGCGGCGTGTTACTTGAGTGTTTGAAAATAAAATGGGTTGTGTAGCCGTTTGCAAGATATCGCACACTGGGCGATATCTTGCAAAAACCTTTTCGTGCTTTTCGTTAACCAGCCACTTGGCGACCGTTCTTTGGTTGCTTATAAGTAGTGACTTGGCACAGGGTTATCGTGCTTAGTCAATACTTAGTAGTTCCATCAGTGGAATGGCTAGTAGTTTTATCAGTTTTTCGTGGACAGTTTTTTTACCCATTGAGCAAGTATCGCGATGCCAGTATAGTTCGCCAAACCAATCGGGGAGCCGCGCATGGAGCAGTTGAGTACGCATGAACACAAACTGACTTTGCCAGAACTTCTGGGTGTGCTGGTTGCCGATGGCCTGATCAGCCAGACTGTCGCCGATGCAATGATTGCCGAGCGTCGCGGTCAACGCCAAAACGTGCACCCGCTCACGGCCATTGCCGGACAAAATTGGAAATCGCTGCTGCCGCCGCACAAAGCACTGAACCAGGATGCGCTGACCGAATGGCTTGCAGGGCGCGTCGGCCTCGAATATTTCCACATCGATCCGCTAAAGATCGACTTTTCCATTGTCGCCGACATCATGTCCAACGACTATGCCTCACGTTTCGGCATCCTGCCGGTGCTGGTCACGACTAGCGAGGTGGTCATCGCCACTTCCGAACCTTTTCTGCGCGACTGGGAAAAAGTGCTCAAGCACACACTGCGCAAGGACATCCGCCGCGTCATCGCCACCCCGGAAGACATCGGCCGCTACCTGATCGAGTTCTACAATCTGGCACGCTCGGTGAAGAAAGCGGCACAGACCAATCGACAGTCCAAATCCGGGCAAGCCTCATTCGAGCAATTGGTGGATTTGGGCAAGACCAAGCAACAGTTCGATGCCAACGACCAGCACATCGTCACGATCGTAGACTGGTTATGGCAGTACGCTTTCGAACAGCGCGCCTCGGACATTCATATCGAACCCCGTCGCGACATCGGGCTGGTGCGCTTTCGCATCGATGGCGTGCTGCATCAGGTATACCAGATCCCGATGTCGGTGATGACCGCGATGACCAGCCGCATCAAGTTGCTCGGGCGCATGGATGTCATCGAGAAGCGCCGCCCGCAGGATGGCCGCATCAAGACGCGTACCGCCGATGGCCAGGAAGTGGAATTACGTTTATCCACGCTGCCGACTGCATTCGGCGAGAAACTGGTGATGCGTATTTTCGACCCCGAGGTGCTGGTGCGCGATTTTGCCGAACTCGGTTTTTCCGACGAGGATCGCATCCGCTGGGAAAAGATGACGGCACAGCCGAATGGCATCATTCTCGTCACCGGTCCGACCGGGTCAGGCAAGACCACCACGCTGTATTCCACGCTAAAACATCTGGCCACGCCCGAGGTCAATGTCTGCACCATCGAAGACCCGATCGAGATGGTCGAGCCGGCGTTCAACCAGATGCAGGTACAGAGCGGCATCGATCTCAATTTCGTTGACGGCTTGCGGGCGCTGATGCGCCAGGATCCGGACATCATCATGGTAGGCGAGATCCGCGATCTGGAAACCGCCGACATGGCGATCCAGGCCGCGCTGACCGGACACCTTGTGCTATCCACGCTGCATACAAATGATGCCCCTTCGGCCATCACCCGCTTGCTCGATCTCGGTGTCGCACCTTTCATGATCAATGCCACCGTGCTGGGTATCATGGCGCAACGCCTGGTGCGCACACTGTGCCCGCACTGCAAGCAACCGCTGACCGCGCGGGCCGAAGAAAATGAGCTTTGGGACAACCTCGTCACGCCTTGGAAAACGGGTCGTCCGCCCCAGATGCACCATCAGGTTGGCTGCCTGGAATGCCGGATGACGGGTTACACGGGACGTATCGGCATTTATGAGATCCTGCTCATGTCACCCGAATTGCGCAAACATGTCACGACAACCACCGATGTGGCGCGCATCCGCGAAGTGGCTTATCGCGAAGGCATGAAACCGCTGCGCATCTCCGGTGC
>JADGRM010000184.1 GCA_017880945.1 Gallionella sp.
GCGAGCGCAAACACCGCCAGCAGGGCGATGAAGATCACGCGCTGCACCATGCACAGCGGGCATGGATCCTGATGCTTCACATATTGCAGGAACAGCGCGAAGCCCATCAAGCCGCCGGCGAACAGCGCGCCGGCCAGATAGAGCCAGCGATTGGAAATTTTTTGCCAAATCTTGCACATACTTATTTGACCTTCTGTTATGCGGCTATATAGGGAAAGACTTGTACCAGTTAATGTGTCCGCGCGCAGACACGATGGCATCATAACCCCATCTGGACACAGTGGAACGACAGGAAGGATAGTCGAATTATTTGCGAGGCAGGAAATCATCTGGATTCGCCACGCGCAGCTATATCGGCGTGGACTAAGCGTAATCCATGCAAAACGGCAGCGTCAATTCACTGCCGCTTGCATCATGCTTCATAACCAGCCACTTGGTTGCCGTTGACCCGCAACTTTGCTGGCGTTGTTTGCCAGCCTAGTCAGATGGCTAGCAGTCCCATCAGATGTTTTATCAAGCCGGGACGCTTACCGGCTTGACCGCTTTTTTCAAGGTGATCTGTGTCACGTTGAGATTGCGGTTGCTGTTACTATCCACCAATTGTTGCAACGAGATATCTTCCAGATAGCTGTATATCTTCTCGTTCAGGCCCATCCACAAATCATGGGTGATGCATGGCTGTTGATCGCCATGGCAGTCGCCCTTGCCGCCGCACTTGGTTGCATCCAGCGGCTCATCCACCGCAACCACGATCTCCGCGATGGAGATCTTGCTGCCCGGACGCGCCAGGTAATAACCGCCGCCAGGCCCGCGCACGCTTTCGACGATATTGTTCCTGCGCAGCTTGCCGAACAATTGCTCCAGGTAAGACAGCGATATCTTTTGCCGTTCGCTGATCGCCGCCAGCGTTACCGGCGCTTTGCCGCCGCGCATCGCCAAGTCGACCATTGCGGTCACGGCAAAACGTCCTTTTGTGGTTAATCGCATGTTATCTCCTGATCATTGGATAGAGTTTGGATAATTCAAAGCCGCCTGTATCATCGCGCTCTGAATTCCGATAACGGACAATACAATACCCGAATTTTTTAGTCAACTATCTTGTTCAAGTGATTGGGGTCGAATTTGTCGGCCGTGGCACGCTCCTCATCCACGGGCACGCCCATTTTTTCGAGTTGATGCAGGATGAATTCGATGCGCTGATCCACGGTCACGCTATGTCCGATGAGACCGTGCAACGCCTTGTTGACCGGATCGTTCTGGTCATTGCCTATCCCGTAGGCATTGAAGCCGGTCGCAGTCTTCTTCTCCTCATCCAGTATCCGCGCAGGAATTCCCGCTGCAGTCGCCCCTGCCGGAACATCCTTCACCACGACCGCATTGGAACCGATCTTCGCACCGTTGCCGACGGTGATCGGGCCGAGTATCTTTGCGCCCGCCCCCACCACCACGCCGTTGCCCAGCGTAGGGTGGCGCTTGCCTTCCTTCCAGGAAGTGCCGCCCAGTGTGACGCCATGGTACAAGGTCACGTCATCGCCGATCTCGGCGGTCTCGCCGATCACCACGCCCATGCCGTGATCGATGAAAAATCGCCGCCCGATGGTCGCACCGGGATGGATCTCGATGCCGGTCAGCCAGCGCGCAATATGCGACAGGAAGCGCGCCAGCCATTTCAAATTGGCGTGCCACAAAGTGTTCGACAGGCGGTGTATGACGCGCGCATGCAAGCCCGGATAGCAGGTCAGCACCTCGAAGGTGCTGCGTGCCGCCGGATCACGGTCGAATACGCTGCGTATGTCTTCTCTGATATTTCTGAACATCATTGGTGTTTTGGAACATCCGGGTGTTTGGTAATTACTGGGTTCTCTTGTTGGTAACGCGCCCTGAGGCGGGTATTATACTCGGTGGCGACGCTCAATATGCCGCGCAGGATGTTGATCTCCTCCTGCTCCAGCCGTGCCCGCGCATACAAACGACGCAGCCGTTGCATCAGGCGCGCCGGATTTTGCGTGGTTAGAAAACCGATCTCGAACAAAGTCTTTTCCAGATGCGCGAAAAAACCTTCCACTTGTTCATGCGGCGCGGGGTGAGTTTCCGGCGTGCTCGGTAAATAGCTTTGCGCCGCGACGCTCAACTCATAACTCATCACCTGCACTGCTGCCGCAATATTGAGCGAGGAAAAATCCGGGTCGGCGGGAATGCTCACCAGCACTTGCGCCTTGCCCATCTCCTCATTGGTCAGGCCGGACATCTCGGTGCCGAACAGCAGCGCCACCGGCTGCGTGGCAGCCTGTTGCAACAGCAGCGGCATCGCCTCGCGCGGCGTCTTCACCTCGATCGAAATATCGCGCAGCCGCGCCGTCATCGCCACCGTGAACACCACGCCCTGCAGGGCTTCATCGATCGAGCTGCACACCACCGCATCGCGCAGCACATCATCGGCTCCCGCCGCCATCGCATCGGCCTGCGGGTCGGGGAAATGGCGCGGATTGATCAGGTACAAGTGGCGCAGACCCATGGTCTTCATCGCGCGCGCCGCCGCACCGATATTGCCCGGATGGGTGGTATGGCTGAGGACGACTCTTACCTGACTTAAATGATTTTGTTTATTCAAAACGTAATTCCAACTAAAATGCGCGCTGAATTCCCCAGCTCATTAAAAAGGTCGTACCAATATGCATCCCATGCTCAACATCGCGGTGAAGGCCGCGCGTCGCGCCGGCAATCTGATTCAACGCTCCGCCGACAAGATCGACCACCTCACCGTCACCAAAAAGTCCCACGCGGACTTCGTCAGCGAAGTGGACAGAGCCGCCGAACAAACCATCATCCAGACCTTGCTGGACGCCTATCCGGACCATGCAATTCTAGCAGAAGAGAGCGGCTCCCAAGGCGAATCGGAGTTCCTCTGGATCATCGATCCGCTGGATGGCACGACCAACTTTTTGCACGGCCTCCCGCAATTCGCCGTATCCATCGCCTTGCAGCACAGGGGCATCATCACCCAAGCCGTGATATACGACCCGACCAAGAATGAACTGTTCACCGCCACGCGCGGACGCGGCGCGTTCCTCAACGACAAACGCCTGCGCGTCACCAAACGCCTGCATCTGGCAGACAGCCTGATCGGTACCGGCTTCCCCTACACCAGATTCGAGCATCTGGATGCCTACATCGGCATCTTGAAAGAATTGATGCAAAAGACCGCCGGCCTGCGCCGCCCCGGCTCCGCCGCGCTGGACCTGGCGTGGATGGCGGCAGGACGCTACGACGGATTCTTCGAGACCGGCCTCAAACCCTGGGACATCGCCGCAGGCACGCTGCTGGTCACCGAGGCAGGCGGCATGGTCAGCGACCTGCACGGCTCGGACACTTTCCTCCAGACCGGACACCTGTGCGCGGGCAACCCCAACATCCACCCGCTGCTGCTGCAGGTGATGGCACCGCATCTGACGCAAGGCTTGAAAGGCTGACGCAACGTCATGTCCGAACTCCATTCCCGGCCACAGGCAAAACAAGAGCCAGGCGGCATTGCCAAAACCTCAGCCGGAAATCACACGCCAATGATGCAGCAGTACCTGCGCATCAAGGCAGAGCATCCCGACATGCTGCTGTTCTACCGCATGGGCGATTTCTACGAACTGTTCCATGAGGACGCGGCGCGCGCGGCCAAGCTGCTCGACATCACGCTGACCCAGCGCGGCGCCTCCAACGGGTCGCCGATCAGGATGGCGGGCGTGCCTTACCATGCCGCCGAGCAATATCTGGCGCGGCTGGTCAAGCTCGGCGAATCGGTGGCGATCTGCGAACAGATCGGCGACCCCGCCACCAGCAAGGGCCCGGTGGAACGCAAGGTGGTGCGCATCGTCACGCCCGGCACATTGACCGATTCCGCACTGCTGGAAGAAAAGCGCGACAGCCTGTTGCTGGCAGTGCATGAGCACCAAGGCAAGCTGGGGCTGGCCTGGTTGAATCTGGCATCGGGACAATTTTTCGTGTCCGAGACCACCGCAGAGAATCAGGCTGCCGAACTGGAACGCCTGCAACCTTCCGAGATCCTGCATGCCGAAAACACTCGCCTGCAAGCCAACAACCATGCATCTATCAAGACACTGCCCGATTGGCACTTCGAACTGGAAACGTCGCGTCGCGCACTGTGCCAGCAGTTTGCCACGCTCGACCTCGCCGGATTCGGTTGCGATGATTTCAGCGTGGGGCTGGAAGC
>JADGRM010000029.1 GCA_017880945.1 Gallionella sp.
CGAATGGCTATGCAAAGCTAACCAGCGGCTTACGTCACCGTTTTTTGGTGACTTAGCCGAATGGCTATGCAAAGCTAACCAGCGGCTTACGTCACCGTTAACCAATGACTTATGTTGGCGTAGTTTGCCAACTTAGTCAGATGGCTATGCAAAGCTTTTTGGTGACTTAGCCGAATGGCTATGCAAAGCTTGCCCGACTGTTTATTCGGCGGCGGGCAGCACCCGCAAGGGGTAGCTTTGCAGGCGACTTGCAACCAGCCGGAGGCTGGGCAAGATCGTCACCGCCGTGGTTGTATGGGGCTGAAGCCCCGACAACACACGCAGAGCCCGCCCTACAGTACTGACAATAGAATCGTGTTATTGTTTTACCCGTTGACCTGTAGTGCAAGTTGGATAAACTGCTCTCCCTATTCACTAAGTTGGGATTTTCCTACAACATGTTTGAACATAAAGATGCGCTTTCTGCATTGAACGGTAAATTGCCTTTGCAGGATAAAATCGGGTACGTCCATGGTTTGTTGAAAGACCGCTTTGATTTTATCGACCGGATTTCGGTGGCGCTTTATGATCCCAAAACTGATTTGCTGAAGACTTTTGTGCATAGTAGCGATGATGAGCTCCCTCTGGTTTTATATTCCGCCAAGCTGGCCGGTTCGGAATCGATGCAGGAGATACTTAAAATAGGTCGCCCGCGCGTAGTCAACGATCTCGATATATTCAACAATGTTCCGGCAGAGCATACGCGCCGCATTGCTGCCATACAGTACAAATCCAGCTACACGATGCCGATGTTCCAGAATGGGGAGTTTTGCGGTTTTTTATTCTTCAATTCCCACCAGAAAAATGTTTTTGATGAGAAGGTCTTGCATTATCTGGATATGGTGGGCCACCTGGTGTCGTTGCTGGTGATCCATGAGATGTCGACGACGCGCAGCCTGTATGCGATCGTTAAAACGGCCGCGAATATCACGCTGCATCGCGATGTCGAGACAGGAGCATATCCTGACCGGATGTCCAACTATGCGCGCTTGATCGCCAAAGAGGTGGCAAAAAAATATCAGCTTAACGATGAACTTGTGGAGCATATTTTCTTGTTCTCGCCGCTGCATGACATTGGGAAGATCGGCATCTCCGACAGTATCTTGCTCAAGCCGGGCAAGTTGACCGATTCGGAATTTGACATCATGAAAACCCACGCATCGAAAGGCGGCGAGATCATCGATATGATGCTTAAAAATCTCGGGCTGGACGAATTTCCGCATGCGGCGATTTTGCGCAATATCGCGCTCTATCATCATGAGGCGATCAACGGCAGCGGTTATAACGGCCTGATGGACGAGGATATTCCCATCGAGGCAAAGATCGTTGCGGTCTCTGATGTGTTCGATGCGCTGACCAGCGCGCGCCCATACAAAGAAGCATGGAGCAACGACAGGGCATTCATATTTTTGCAATCCATGGCGGGCACAAAATTTGACATTGACTGCGTGGCGGCTTTGGTAAATTGCCGCGATGAGGTGGAGGCCATACAAAAAAGATTCCAGGAAGACCATCTCGGTTAGCCTATACCTGACAATATAGACCGGTACTTGCAACGCGCCTGAAATTTCCGACTGCCGCACTGTCGATCTGTTTGTGCAACAATCCGCATCCATGAAAACACCCAACCGATTTTTACGATGAATCCCACCCTCGTCTTTGACATCGAAACCATACCCGACGTCGCGGGGCTGCGCTCCCTGCATGAACTGGATGCGCGCGTCAGCGATGCGGAAGTGGCCGAGATGGCCTTCCAACTGCGCCGCCAAAAGACCGGCAGCGACTTCATGCCTCACCACCTGCAACGCGTCGTGGCGATTTCCTGCGCGCTGCGCGAGGGCGACAATTTCAAGGTCTGGTCGCTGGGCAGCTTGGAGGAAGACGAGGGCAGCCTCATCCAGCGCTTTTTCGACGGCATCGACAAATACACGCCGCAGATCGTGTCGTGGAACGGCAGCGGCTTCGACCTGCCGGTGCTGCATTATCGCGGCCTGATCCACGGCGTGCAGTGCGCGCGCTACTGGGACCAGGGCGAGGACGACAAGGAGTTCAAGTGGAACAACTACATCAGCCGTTACCATTCGCGCCATCTCGATCTGATGGACCTGCTGGCGATGTATACCGGTCGCGCCAATGCGCCTCTGGACGAGCTGGCCAAGCTGATCGGCTTTCCCGGCAAGCTGGGCATGGACGGCAGCAAGGTGTGGGAGGCGTATCAGCAGGGCAAACTGGACGAGATACGCAACTATTGCGAGACCGATGTGGCGAACACCTGGCTGGTGTTCGCGCGCTTCCAGATGATGCGCGGCGTGTTGACGCGCGCGCGCTACCAAAAGGAATGTGATCTGGTGCGCGCCGAATTGGGCAAGCTCGATCAGCCGCACTGGCAAGAATTCCTGGCTGCCTGGCCTGAGCAAAAAAACTGACGATGTTAAGGTATCGTCATGTTTGGCTAGCCGGAGGCTGGTTGCTGATCGCTTTGATTGTGTATCTGTCGCTCACCCCGCACCCGCCAGAACCGTTATCGTTTCCCAATGCAGACAAGCTTGAACATGGCATTGCCTATGGCTCGCTGGCGTTGTGGTTCTGCCAGATTTGTCTTTCAACATGTTCACGCATGTTTGCGCTAGCTGCGCTTATCGGACTGGGTATTGGATTGGAATTTGTGCAGGGCTGGACGGGATACCGTTTTTTCGATGTCTGGGACATGGTGGCAAACAGTATCGGCGTAATGCTTGGCTTTCTATTGGTGCTTAGCCCGTTTGGTCGTTTGTTTATTTTGATTGAGGCCGCGTTGCGGCAGATTATATGGCCACAGAAAACAGAGTAAAAATTGAATCCCTCGACCAGGAAGGTCGCGGTGTTGCGCGCATCGAAGGCAAGGTGATCTTCATCGAAGGCGCGCTGACCGGCGAGATAGTCAGTTACAGCTCGTACCGCAAGAAGCCGTCGTTCGAGCTGGCGCAAGTCACCCAGATACACAAGTCTTCGGCTATGCGCGTGCAGCCCAGGTGCAAACATTTCGGCGTGTGCGGCGGCTGTTCGATGCAACATCTGGACGCAAGGGCGCAAGTCGCTGTCAAGCAGCGCATCCTCGAAGACACCCTGTGGCACATCGGCAAGGTCAAGGCGGAAACCATCCTGCGCCCGATCTACGGGCAGGCCTGGGGCTATCGCGAGCGCGCCCGTCTTTCGGTCAAGCATGTCATCAAAAAGGGCAAGACGCTGGTCGGCTTTCACGAAAAGCGCAGCAGTTTTGTCGCCGACATGCAGAGCTGCGAGATCCTCGCGCCCAAGATCGCCAGGCTGCTGCCGCTGCTGGCCGAGCTGGTGAGCGGTCTGTCGATCCGCGATCGCCTGCCGCAGATCGAAGTGGCCGTGGGTGAGCATGTTGATGCACTGGTGCTGCGCGTGATGGATCCGCCAACCAGTGATGACGAAACCGCGCTGCGCGCCTTTGCCGATAAACACGATATTCAATTCTGGCTGCAATCGAAGGGCTATGACAGCATCGTTCCGTTCCATCCGCTAGCCGCACCGGCGCTCACTTACAGCCTGCCCGAATTCGGCATCACGATGCCGTTCGCCCCGAGCGAATTCACCCAGGTGAACAGCGCGCTGAATCGCGTGATGATCAGCCGCGCGATCCGTCTGCTCGATCCGCAACCGGGCGAACGTATCGCCGATTTTTTCTGCGGCCTGGGCAACTTCACGCTGCCGATCGCGCGCAGCGGCGCGCAAGTGCTCGGCATCGAAGGCAGCGACGCTTTGGTGGCGCGCGCCAAACAAAATGCTGAATTTAATGGCTTGGCGGACAACGCCAAGTTTGCCGCAATGAATCTGTTCGAGATGACTGAAGCAGGATTTGCCCAACTCGGCTCTTTCGACAAGCTGCTGATCGATCCGCCGCGCGACGGCGCGATGGAGCTGGTGAAGTCCTTGGGCGGTGAAAACGCCCCGCGCCGCATCGTGTACGTTTCGTGCAACCCGGCCACGCTGGCGCGCGATGCCGCAGAGCTGGTGCAACGCGGCTACGTGTTGAAATCCGCTGGCGTGATGAACATGTTTCCGCATACTTCGCATGTGGAGTCGATCGCGGTGTTTGAGAAGCCATGAAACGCTACACCGACCTGGTCGCCGATGCGCTCAAGCGAGTGAAGGAGATCCAGCCCTGGGACATGAGCAAGCTTCTCGCCGCGGGGCGTGAGCTCGTGCTGCTGGACGTGCGCGAGCCGGCAGAGTTCGCCATGCTGCATATCCCCGGCGCAATCAACGTGCCGCGCGGGGTGCTGGAACAATCCTGCGAATGGGATTTCGACGAGACCGTGCCGTTGCTGGCCGCCGGTCGCGAGCTGGAGATCGTGGTGATCTGCCGTTCCGGTTACCGTTCCGCCCTCGTCGCAGACGTGATGCAACAGATGGGTTACACCAATGTGGTCTCGCTCAAGACCGGCATGCGCGGCTGGAACGATTTCGAGCAACCGCTGGAGGATGCCGCCGGCAAGCCGGTTGATGCCGATGCGGCGGACGAGTTGCTTATGTCGCGCTTGAGCCCGGAGCAGCGCAAGCCCGGAACATCTTGATGCAGGGTGGGCGTAGCCCGACCTACGAATAAAGAATGCAATGTGAATTGAAGTGACATCGCGCACGCCGGGTTGAGTCGCCCAAAATCCTGTCTGAGGGTTACAATCTGAGGACAGTTTTGTTTGCGGTCTGATCCAAAATTGTGCATTAGCAGGGTGTTGAAAAACCAGAGCGAACAGAGGCTGACAAATGGCATTGAAACGAGACTCCAGGAAATCCACTCCCATACAAGAGAAAAAACGAACAAGTGCGCTTAAGTCTGCGGCACTCGGATCGGTTGGGATACTCGGGGTCGGGATCGGCTTTGTGGGCATCAAGGTACCTTTCGCCGAATCCCTCGCCAGGGAGCATTGGCGCGCCGGGCTGGTCGCGCTACTGCTCCTTATTTTGATGATTCCGGGCTTCATCGGCCTGTTTCTCTATCTGGTCGATGCCAATCGTTTCAAGGGTGAAATTGTCCAGTTCGTCAAGGAACAGACGCAACGCGACCTGGTGTTGCAGGGCGACCTCAAGTTGACCTTTTTCCCCAAGCTGGGACTGGAATCCGGGAAGATGTCGCTGAGCCAGCGCACTAGCGCCAGGGAATTCGCTTCCGTCAACAATGCCCGGTTCTCTATCGCCTGGTTGCCGCTGTTGCACAAACAACTGGTGTTCGATCACGTGGAAATAGACGGCGCGCGCGCCAACCTGACCCGCTTCAAGGACGGCACCACCAATTATGACGACCTGCTGATCCGCGATGAAACCCTGTCGCCGGTGACGTTCGATATCGACGGGGTGCGCATCACCAACTCATCCATCAACTGGCAGGACGAGGTCAAATGGCAGCGCGTCGCGTTGCAGGATATGCAGATCGAAACCGGCAGGCTCGCCGACAGGGTGCCTGGCAATCTGAAGGCGAGCTTCCATCTCAATTCCGAAAGGGCGCGCAGCGACTCCAGTATCGAATTGAAAAGCAGTTTGTTTTACGACCGCAAGGCGGGGCGTTATGAGTTCGCCGACATTGACGGAACGCTGGGAGGCACGGCGGGCGGGTTCAGCAATCTTGATCTGAAATTCAAGGGAGGGCTGAATATTCATCCCGCGCAGGAATTAATGCTGGCGGAGAACTTCGTCGTTTCGGGAACGGCTAATTACGGGCAGCGCAGCATCGAGGCCAAACTTGGTGTTCCCAAACTGCAATTCGCCAAGGGAATACTAAGCGGTAGCCAGATCACGCTTGATGCGACGTTGTCTCAGTTCGATGAGAAGTGGACGACGGCGGTGCGGGTGCCGGCGTTCGAGTTTGCCAACAAGATATTCAATGCGGCGGAGCTCAGCGCCGATTTCGATTTCAAGGGCGATGGACGCACGCTGCAAGGCAAGTTGTCCAGCCCGGCCAGTGTGGACTTCGAAACCACGCCCAAGTTGCTGCTCAGTGCGATCGCGCTGAATTTTTCCGCCAAACATCCGATGCTGTCAGGCGAGCTGTCTGCAACGGCGACAGGTAGCATGCAGGCGGATATTGACGAGCGGAATGCGAACCTCGGTTTCAAGGCAAAAATGGACGATAGCAAGATCACCGGCACGTTGGCGCTGCAGGATTTCAGCCACCCCGCCTACACGTTCGATCTGAATATCAACCGCCTCGATCTGGATCGTTATCTCTCAGCCGACTGGATCAAGCGCTATCAGAACGATGCCACACTGTTCGATCTTGGCGGCATCAAGGATATGAATCTGCGCGGCACTCTGCATGCCGGCGAGATCAAGACGGCGAAGTTCGAAGCCAGCAAGCTGGCAGCGGATATCAAGATCGAGCAATCCGCGCTGACGATAGCGCCGCTGACGGCCACGCTTTACGGCGGCACGTTGACGGGCAGCATCAGCGCGTCAGCGCAGGGTACGCCACAGATCGCGCTCAAACAGAACCTGAAAGGCTTGCAGATGAAAGCGCTGCTCGCCAATACGGCAGACGCCGACAAGCTCTCGGGCAAGGGCGATGTTGCGCTGGACATCAGCGCGGAAGGCGGCAGCATCGGTGCGCTACGCAAGTCGCTGAACGGCAGCGTCTCGCTCGCACTGTCGCGCGGCGCGCTGTCCGGCATCGATTGGCGCACGGCATTGATCAGCGGCAAGGATGACCTGGGGACCAAGAGCGAGGCGCGTGTCCACGAAACCAGGTTCAGCGAAAGTACCGATTTTTCCGAATTGAAAGCCGTGTTCAACATCAAGGAAGGCAGCGCTCACGGCAACAGTTTCGACATGAGATCGCCGCTGTTCCGCATTGCGGGTGAAGGCGACTTTGCGCTCGATTCCGGCCGCATCGATTACCAACTCGCCGCCAAAGTCTCTTCAACGCTCAAACGGCGCAGTGCGGGAGAGCTGGCCGAGTTGAGGGGTGTCACCGTGCCGGTCCGCGTGAGCGGCCCCTGGGCCACGCCTGCCATCGCTTTGGATTTTGCAGCCGCCAGCGGTGACATCGTGACCAAACGGATCGCAGCCAAGGCTGCGGCAGAACAGGCAGCGGCCAAGGCAGCAGCCAAGGCAGCAGTTGTGCCTCCAGTCGCGAAGAGCATAGCCCCGACTAAAAAGCGGCCGGCCAAGTCAACCAGGAAATAACGGGATAGGCCCATAAATGAAAGAGTCTATTCCGGGTACCACCAGTGGCAACCAGTTCAAAATTCTGGGAGAATAGCCGCCGGCATAAGGAGTCACGTATGGATAGCGTCGATCTTTCTGTACTCAAAACCCTGCGAGAGTGGCAAGCAGGGGAGTTTTCACTGTGGTTGGTGACGGTGGTGGAAACCTTCGGCTCCAGCCCGCGTCCTCAGGGCGCGATGCTCGCCCTGCGCGGTGACGGCTTGGCGGTGGGCTCGGTATCGGGCGGCTGCATCGAGGATGACCTGGTCCTGCGTGCGCAGCGCGGACAATTACCGACCGATCGCTGCGAGGTGCTGACGTTTGGTGTGACGCGCGAAGAAGCCAAGCGTTTCAGGTTACCGTGCGGCGGTGTCATACGCCTGGTCATTGAACCAATACAAAACGCGGATTGGGTGGAGCAAGTCCTGCAACTGGTCCAGGCACATCGGCTGGTCAGGCGCACGTTGCACTTCAATACATTGCAGGTCGTGCTGGACAACGCCAGCCGCACCGACAACTTCGTGTTTGACGGCGAAACATTGACCACGGTGCACGGTCCGCGCTGGCGGATGCTGATCATCGGTGCCGGCCAGACTTCCGGTTATCTCGCACGCATGGCGCAAGCGCTTGATTACCAGGTGATCGTCTGCGATCCGCGCGAAGAGATGCGCCACACCTGGGACGTGCCGGACACAACGCTGACGAGCGAGATGCCCGACGACGCGGTGCTGGCACTGCAAGTCGATGGCTCAACCGTGATCATCGCGCTGACACATGATCCCAAGCTGGATGACATGGCGCTGCTGGAGGCGCTGAAATCTCCGGCGTTCTATGTCGGTGCGCTTGGCTCACTGGCCAACAATGCAAAGCGCCGCGAGCGGCTGGCATTGTTCGATCTCACCGATCAGGAAATCGCCCGGCTGCACGGGCCGGTGGGCTTGAACATCGGCAGCCGTACTCCACCGGAGATCGCAGTGTCCATCCTCGCGCATTTGATCTCCGTTCGAAACCAGTCTGCTGAAGCAACTCGTCCTACTCAAACTGTCAATCAGGTTCAATCCATCAACCAGTCTCAACCCAACAACCAGTCTCAACCCAACAACCAGTCTCAACCCAACAACCAGGAGGTGTGCTCATGATCTCTCTAATCATCAACGGCAAAACGACCAAGGTCGATGCCGACCCCAATACGCCCTTGCTCTGGGTGCTGCGCGACCACCTGCAACTGACCGGCACCAAATACGGCTGCGGCATCGCGCAGTGCGGTGCCTGCACCGTGCACCTGGATGGCCGCGCAGTTCGTTCCTGCGTGACGCCAGTTTCCATGGCAAGCGGAAAGCAAGTCACCACGATCGAAGGTCTTGCCGAAACCGCGCTGGGCAAAACAGTGCAGGCGGCCTGGCAGGAAGTGGACGTGCCGCAGTGCGGATACTGCCAGTCCGGCCAGATCATGGCGGCCACCGCGCTGCTCAAGGAGAATCTGCACCCCAGCGAATCAGAGATCACCGCTGCGATGGATGGCATCCTGTGCCGTTGCGGCACTTACAACCGCATCCGCGCGGCGATCCAGAAGGTGGCGAAACACCCGTTGTTGGCTGAACAAAGCGGAGGTGCCAAATGAAAACCCAAATGGAAAACCAAATGGAAAACATGGCCGCACAAAATCCTTCGCGCCGTAAATTTCTCAAGGAATCCACCGCATTGATGGGCGGTCTGGTGATCGGCTTTTACCTGCCGATTAAAAGCGGCCGTGCTTATGCAGCCGATGCGCCACCGAAGCTGGTATACCCCCCCAACGCTTTCATCCGCATCGCAGCAGACGACAGCATCACGATCGTCGTCAACAAGTCCGAGATGGGGCAGGGTGTCTACACCTCGCTGCCGATGCTGATCGCTGAGGAACTGGAAGCCGACTGGAGCCGCATCCGCGTCGAGTCCGCACCGGTGGCCGCGGTGTATAACCACACCGGCTTCGGCATGCAAATGACCGGGGGCAGTTCCAGCATCCCGTCGTCGTGGGAACAACTCAGGCAAGTAGGCGCCAGTGGCAGGATTTTGCTGATCCGCGCTGCGGCCCAACAATGGGGCGTGCCGGAAGGCGAATGCCATGCCGAGAACAGCCAGGTGATTCATGCCGGCAGCGGCAAGAAATTAAGTTACGGAAAACTGGCAGATGCCGCAGCAAAACTGCCGCTGCCGGACAACGTCGCACTCAAGTCGCCCAAGGATTTCAAGCTGATCGGCAAGGCTACAAAACGTCTCGATACACCGGCAAAGATCAACGGCAGCGCCCAGTTCGGCCTCGACGTTTATCTGCCCGGCATGCTGACTGTGTTGATCGCGCGCAGCCCGGTATTCGGGGGCAAGGTGAAGCGCTTCGACGCGACCGAGGCGCGCAAGCTGCCGGGCGTGCAGGGTGTCTATCAGGTGCCTACCGGAATAGCGGTTGCTGCATCCGGTTTCTGGCCCGCCAAGACTGCGCGCGACCTGCTGGAAATCGAATGGGATGAAGGGCCGGGTGCGGCACTTTCCACCCCGAAGATGCGCGCGGAATATCTCGAACTGGCAAAACAACCGGGTGCCATAGCGCGCAAGGATGGCGATACCGTGCAGGGTTTCAAGGCAGCACACAAGTCCATCAGTGCCGAGTATGAGATACCGTATCTGGCACACGCCGCGATGGAGCCGCTCAACGTGGTGGTGGACCTCAAGCCCGACCATTGCAGCATCTGGACCGGCACCCAGATGCAGACCATGGACCACGCGATGGCGGCAAAGACCGCAGGGCTCAAGCCGGAACAGGTGGAAATTCATACGACTTTTCTCGGTGGCGGTTTTGGCCGGCGCGCCAATCCAAGATCTGATTTCGTTGTAGAGGCGGTGCAGGTGGCCATGGCGGTCGCACAACCGGTCAAGGTCGTGTGGACGCGCGAGGACGACACGCGTGGCGGCAACTACCGGCCGATGTGGTCCGACCACATCGAGGCGGGAATCGCAAAAGACGGCAAACCGCTGGCCTGGAAACACACCCTCGTCGGCCAGTCCATTGTTGCCGATACTTCGTTCGAAGCCTTCATGACCCATAACGGCGTCGACGCCACCTCGGTGGAGGGCGCGGCGACACTGCCCTACGTGATTCCCAACCTGCAGGTCGAACTGCACAGCCCGAAGAATGCCGTGCCTGTCCAGTGGTGGCGCTCGGTTGGCCACTCGCATACGGCGTTCGTGGTCGAAACGATGATCGACGAACTCGCACATCTGGCCGGTAAAGACCCGGTAGCCTATCGGCTCGGCATCCTGCCTGCCGATTCGCGTTACAGAGGCGTGTTGCAACTGGCCGCAAAAAATGCCGGTTGGGGCAAAAAGAAATTGCCTGCAGGTCATGCTTACGGTGTGGCGGTACACAAGTCTTTCGACAGCTATGTGGCAGAGATCGCCGAGGTGTCGCTGGAAAACGGAAAGATACGCGTGCATCGCGTGGTCGCTGCAGTAGATTGCGGCATGGTCATCAACCCGGACGGCGTGCGTCAGCAGATCGAAGGCGGCATCGTCTACGGACTCTCAGCCGCCTTGCATGGTGCGATCACGCTGGAAAACGGCCGCGTGATGCAATCCAATTTCCATGACTACGCGCCGCTGCGCTTTTCCGAAATGCCGCGGGTCGAGGTAGATATCGTGGCAAGTGGTGAACTGCCCACCGGCATCGGAGAACCGGGCACGCCGCCTATCGCACCGGCGGTTGCCAACGCGGTGTTCACGCTGACCGGCAAGCGCTTGCGGCGCATGCCGTTCGACCAGGAAAGCTTTGCCTAATCCGTGGACTGATCCGGGGCCTGATTCTGGGGCTGAGCCAGGTGAAGTCGCCGCCATCGTGCTGGCAGCGGGAGCCTCGCGCCGCTTCGGTTCAGACAAGTTGCTGCATCCGGTTACGCTGCATGGCGTGACATTGCCACTCGCCGCACACAGTCTGCTGCCATGGTTGGAGACGTTCGGGCATGCCACAGTGGTAGTCAGACCGGGAGCAGAAATATTTTGCAGTGCGATTGAAACTGCGCTGGGCGCGATCAAATCAGCGCCGATACGCTGGATCGAATGTGTGGATGCCGCGCAGGGTATGGCTATCAGCCTCGTCTGCGGCGTGCGCGCAAACCGTGATGCCGCTGGTTGGCTGATCGGGTTGGCCGATATGCCTGCTGTTCCTTCGGCAGCAATTGCGGGCGTGCGAAATGCGCTGTTAGCCGGGGCAGCCTTGGCCGCTCCCTCCTGCGATGGCAGGCGCGGCCATCCGGTCGGGTTTGCCTCTAATTACTACGAAGAATTACTGGTGCTGCAGGGGGATAATGGTGCTCGACGTTTGCTGGAGCGCGAAATATCCAATGTCATGGATATAAAGATCGACCATGCTGGAATTTTTGCTGACATCGATATCCCGGGCGATCTGCAATATCTGTGAAAAATTCTCGGCAGATACCATTGATAAGAATGCAATTGCGCAGAATGAACTATGGTACGAATCACGATAGAACATGCTTACCAAAACTACACCTGGGTGGAATGAACTGCAGCAACAGGGTCGATAGCTTAAGGTTAAGGAAATGAAAAGACTGCTTCCCGGTCGCCGGATTTATCGCTTCGGGCGCACCTGTTGGAAAAAAACGAAGGACGTCGTAGCGGAACCTGGCAAGGATGGCTGGTGATGATCAGCCGGATATGCAGCGAGGATATGCTATCCGAATAATCTTGGATGGTGCGGGCGCCTCGGTCAGGTATCATGCGACACCTTCCGATTTTTTCTCGATGATTGTCTGATGCCTTTTTCCTCCCCCTCTGCCCGTTGGTTACTACCGCTGGCCCTTTGCGTCCTTTCCATCATATGGGGATACTCCTGGGTCCTGGCTAAACAGGCGCTAGCCTATGCACCGCCCTTCGCTTTCGCGGCAGAGCGTTGTGTCGGCGGGGCTTTGGCCCTGCTGCTGGCGGTCAAGCTCATGGGGCGACCGCTCAGACTGGCGGCTCCCGGACCGACTCTGGCCATAGGTCTGATGCAGGTGACGGGCTTCATGGCGTTTCAAACATGGGCCTTGGTGGAAGGCGGCCCGGGCAAGACGGCAGTGCTGGTTTTTACCATGCCCATCTGGACGCTGCTTATCGCCTGGCCGATTCTGGGCGAGCGTATCCGGGGCAAGCAGTGGCTGGCCGCCTTGAGCACACTGACCGGTTTGGTGCTGATCATCGAACCCTGGGAGATGCATTCCAGCCTGCTCAGCAAGTTCCTCGGTTTGATGGCCGCATTATGCTGGGCCATCGGAACGGTTCTCGTCAAGCGTCTGCGTTCACGGCAACAGGTCGATCTGCTCTCCCTGACCACCTGGCAGATGCTGCTGGGGGCTGTGCCTCTTGTGCTGCTGGCGTTGATGATCCCGGAACGTCCGACCGACTGGTCCGTGCCGTACATCGGCATTCTTGCCTTCATGTCTGTGATCAGCACGGCCATGTGCTGGTGGCTGTGGATCACCATTCTCGACCGGGTGCCCGCATGGGAAGCCAGTCTTTCGGTGCTCGGAACGCCGGTGGTGGCGATTGTTTCCTCCCGCCTGATGATGGGTGAGGAATTCAGGTTTAGCGAGGTGACAGGCATCCTTCTCATCGGCGGCGGTCTGGCACTATTGTCCCTGATCGGCTGGGCATCCAGCCGCTCCAGCCTGATGAAGTAAATCTATTCAGGAATTCCGGCGGCAGGATTGGGGCGGTGTTTGACCGTTAATCGGGATGTCGTTCAATGGCCGCATTCTGATATTTTTTTCCAATAGTTGCATATTAAAAATACCTGTAAACTCAACTCGGGTTGTCAGGGGTCTGAACGGTAAATATTCGCCAAGTAAATCGGAGGAATTATGTTCTTGAAGCATTCTGGAAAGGCGCTTGCGCTTTTCAATCTGTTGCTCGTGGCGGGTTGTTCGTCTATGGGCAGTTATTTTCCAGCCGCCGGAGACAACCCTATCAAGATCGAATCCGACCCGTCCGGTGCAGCGGTTTATGTGATGGGTGAAAAGGTCGGCGTGACTCCCCTCAAGATCAGCCATAAGGATGTCTTCCCGAACACCTACTCCAAGGAAAAGGAATCCGTGTACGGCAGGATAACTCTCAAGAAGGAAGGATGTTCAGATTTCACCAGGACAGTCAGCGCGGAAATAGGCAATAACGGGTTGCACGCGAGGCTCGACTGCGGGGATATGAATCCTGCTTCGTCCAGGACATCCAGGGATGCTCCCCGCAGCAGTGAAACCGT
>JADGRM010000185.1 GCA_017880945.1 Gallionella sp.
TATAACCCAGCAAAAGACGCTGGGCAAGTCATTGATGAAACAACTAGCCATCTCACTAAGGCAGCAAGCTGCCAAGTGATTGGTTATGGTTATAGCCATTCCACTGGTGAAACTACTAGCCATTCCACTAGGTTGCCAAAAGACCGCAACCAAGTGGCTGGTTATAGGCTGTCAATAGACGACAGCCTAGTGGCTGGTTATGGCCGGGCACCCGAATGAGAAAGCTTTATCATTTTCACGGCGGCATCCATCCGTCCAGCAACAAGACGCAATCCACCCAGACTGCTATCGCGCGTGCGCCGCTGCCCTCCTTACTGATCGTTCCGCTCCAGCAGCATGCTGGTGAAACCGCGAAACCTGTCGTGCAAGCCGGCGATCATGTGCTGAAGGGCCAGCTAATCGGCATGCCGGACGGTTTTGTTTCGAGCGCGGTACACGCACCCACGTCGGGCACCATCGCTGCGGTCGACATGCAACTGATCGCCCATCCTTCCGGCCTGCCCAACCTGTGCGCCACGCTGATACCGGACGGCAAGGACGAATGGGTTCCACTTAAGCCGTTAGATTACCGCAACCGCAGCACCGCCGAGCTGCAACATCTGCTGCGCATGGCCGGCGTGGTGGGTCTGGGCGGCGCGGCATTCCCCAGCGACATCAAGCTGCGCACCGGCAAGCAAAAGATCACCACGCTGATCCTGAACGGCGCGGAGTGCGAGCCCTATATCACCTGCGACGACATGCTGATGCGCGAACGCGCCGCTGAGATCGTGCAGGGAGCGGAAATACTGCGCTTCATGCTGGATGCGAGCGAGGTGCTGATCGGCGTCGAGGACAACAAGCCGGAAGCGGTCGCCGCGCTGCAGCAGGCGATCACGGCAAGCAGCCTGAATCATGAAGTGGTCGCGATCCCGACGATCTATCCGGGCGGCAGCGCAAAACAACTGATCCGCGTGCTCACCGGGCTGGAAGTGCCCTCCGGCAAACTGCCCACCGACATCGGCGTGCAATGCTTCAACGTCGCCACCGCCTACAGCGTGCATCGCGCCCTCGCGAAAGGCGAGCCGTTGATTTCGCGCATCGTCACGATCACCGGCAACGTCCGCGAGGCACAGAATTTCGAGGCGCTGATCGGCACGCCGATAGCCGAACTGGTCGCGCTGGCCGAGGCGCTGCCCGACACCGATGCCTACATCATGGGCGGCCCGATGATGGGCTTCCCGTTACCTGCTTTGCATGTCCCGATGGTAAAAGCCACCAACTGCATCATCGCCGCATCGGCAAAAATATTCCCGCCTCCCCCGCCCGCGATGCCGTGCATACGCTGCACGCGCTGCGTCGAAGTGTGCCCGGCAGACTTGCAGCCGCAGGATTTGTTCTGGTTCGCGCAATCCAGGGAGTTCGGCAGGGCGCAGGTCTTCAGCCTGTTCGACTGCATCGAATGCGGCGCGTGCAGCTATGTCTGCCCCAGCCACATCCCGCTGGTGCAGTATTACCGTTTTGCCAAGAGCGAGATCCGCGCGCGCGAACACGACAAACAACTCGCGGACCAGGCAAGGGTACGTCACGAATATCACGAACTGCGCATCGAACGCGAGAAACGGGAAAAAGCCGAGAAGCTGGCTGCCAAGGAAAAAGCCGCGCAAGCCGCCAAACTTGCCAGCGCCCAGCCATTGACACCGCAACAACAGGCAGAACAAGCCGAACTGGAAACGAGCCGCGCGCACATCCGTGAACTTGCCCAATCCGAAGTCGAGCACACCGATGAAGGAGTAACAAAGTGATTTTAGAAACAACCATTAACCACCGAATACACGGAACACACGGAATAAAAACCTTTATCTTTTTCCGCGTATTCGGTGGTTCTGATTTGCAGTTTGTTATTCAGGAATAATCTGGCCATGATCTTTTCACCCCTCATCAGCAAACCGGACAACGTTGCACAGATCATGCTCAAGGTGCTGCTGGCACTGCTCCCCGGCATCGCGCTGTACGTCTGGTATTTTGGCCCGGCGATCCTGGTTTCGATCACGCTGGCCAGCCTCACCGCGCTCGGCACCGAAGCATTGATGCTCAGGCTGCGCAACCGGCCGATCGCGCCGTTCCTGAAAGACAACAGCGCATTGCTCACCGGATGGTTGCTGGCTCTTTCGATCCCGCCGCTGGCGCCGTGGTGGCTGGTGGTTGTCGGCACGGCCTTTGCCATCGCGATCGCCAAGCACCTTTACGGCGGGCTGGGCAACAACATGTTCAACCCGGCGATGGTCGGCTACGCGGTGCTGATCATTTCGTTCCCGATGCAGATGACCCACTGGCTCGCCCCCCACGGTTTGGGACAAGGACTGGTGCTGGCCGAACTCAGCTTCGCTGAACAGCTGCAATATATTTTCTTCAGCGTGCTGCCGCACGGCCTGACGCTGGATGCGATCACGATGGCCACGCCGCTGGACACATTGAAGACACATTTGCACCTCGAAGAGTCGGTCCAGCAGATACTCAACATGCCGATCTACGGCCAGATAGCGGGGCACGGCAGCGAAATGGTGGCATGGGGATTCCTGTTCGGCGGGCTATATCTGCTCGCCTCGCGCATCATCAGTTGGCACATCCCCTTTACTTATCTAGCCACACTGTTCGTCATTGCCGGGATATTCCATCTGGTCGATCCCACACAGTACGTCGCGCCGCTGTTCCATTGGTTCTCGGGTGCGGCGATACTGGGCGCGTTCTTCATCCTCACCGACCCGGTCAGCAGCCCCACCACCAACAAGGGACGCCTGATCTATGCGGCGGGCGCGGCTTTCCTCACCTACATGATCCGCACCTTCGGCGGCTTCCCGGACGGCGTCGCGTTCGCCACGCTGCTGATGAACATTTGCGTGCCGCTGATCGTGCTGTATACCCAGCCGAAAGTATTCGGCAAAAAATCGCCTGTGAATAAGAATATGGGTGACAAGCCATGAGGCGCACGATGGCGAAAGCATCCTTGTACACCGCGCTCAACCTGCTGTTCTTTGCGGTGATCGGCACGGCCCTGCTCGCCATCACCTACCAGCTGACACATGACCCCATCGCGCGCAGCGAGGAAAAAGAAAAACTGAAACTGGTCACGCAGATCGCACCGGCTGAAACCTACGACAACGACATCATCAAAGACACCGCAGAACTCGCTGCGGATAAATTGCTGGGCAACGATGACACCACCGTCGCCTATATCGGCCGGCTGAAAGATCAACCCTCCATTGCGGTGATGCAGGTCATCGCGCCGGACGGCTACAGCGGCAAGATCAGCCTGATCATCTCCATCCACAGCGATGGCAAGATCGGCGGGGTGCGCGTAATATCCCACAAGGAAACGCCGGGGCTGGGCGACTACATCGATATCGCAAAGAACAAATGGATCACCTCCTTCAACGGCACCTCGCTGGACAACCCCAAAGACAGCGACTGGAAAGTCAAAAAGGACGGCGGCCAATTCGACTACATGGCCGGCGCGACGATCACCCCGCGTGCCGTGGTGAAAGCGGTGCACAAGGCGTTGCAATATTTTGCGGCGAACCACGACAAGTTGTTCAAACCGCATCCTCCCGCCAAAGTTCAGGCAGGACAGAGTGAAGGAGAAAAGAAATGACCACTCAAGAATTCAAAGACATTCTTTACAACGGCGTGTGGAAACAAAACACCGGCCTGGTGCAACTGCTCGGCATGTGTCCCATCCTCGCGGTGAGCAGCTCGGTGGTGAACGGAGTCAGCCTCGGCCTGGCGACCGCTACAGTGATGGCGCTGTCCGGCGCGGCAATCGCGCCGATCCGGGATTTCGTCCCGAATGAAGCGCGCATCCCGGTATTCATCCTGATCATCGCGGTGCTGGTCACCGTGATCCAGTTCACGATGAATGCCTATATGTATTCGCTGTTCGTGGTACTGGGCATCTTCATCCCGCTGATCGTCACCAACTGTATCGTGCTCGCGCGCATCGAAGCCTTCGCCGCCAAGAACCCCACGCTGCAATCCGCGCTGGACGGCTTTGCGATGGGCCTGGGGCTGACTGCCGTGCTGGCGGTGTTGGGTGGCATCCGCGAAATATTAGGCCACGGCACGCTGCTGTCCGGCATCGAC
>JADGRM010000186.1 GCA_017880945.1 Gallionella sp.
ACCTGGTGGTTGAGCAGCAGCAGGCTGAGGGTGATGATGAGCCAGGCCATGATGCCACCGAGCAATCCCTGGGCCGCGCCGAAATACAGGAACGGGCGGCGGATGAAGCCGTTGGTCGCGCCGATCAGTTTGGAGACTTCGATCTCGCTGCTTTGCGTCAGGATCTGCAGGCGGATGGTGTTGAAAGTGATCGCGACCAGCGCGAGGCTGAGCAGGCCGGCCAGAATCAGCGCCACGATACGGCCGAATTTGAGCAGGGCTTCGAGCTTGTAAGCCCAGGCAGAATCGAGTTGTGCCTGCTCCACTCTGGGCAGCTTCGCCAGTTCGTTGCGCAGTGCTTCCAGCGTTTGCGCTTCGCCCGGTTTGGGATAGATGACGAATGCATCCGGCAGCGGGTTCTGCTGCAAGCCGCCGATCACATCGGCGAGCCCGGTGCTTTGTTTGAGTTGTTCCAGTGCATCGGCACGGGCGACGAATTCAACGCGGGCGATGTCCGGATGTTGGGCGAGTTGCCTGCGCAATTTATCAATGTCATCCGTCTTCGCATCCAGACTGAGGAACAGGCTGATCTGAGGCGTGCCGGAGAGTTGCGTGACCAGGCCCTGTAAGTTTTGCAGCAGCAGATACATGCCGGCCGGCAGGCTGAGTGCGATGCCGATGACCAGGATATTGAAGAATCCTCCCAGCCGCGATGAGAAGATGCGGCGCAATGCAGTGCGCAATATGCCTATGTGTTGTACGAGTGCATGCATCATGATTGTGCCGGGTCTCCCGAGGCAGAGGAGGGGGATGCGGTCTGCAACTCACCGTTTTTCAGATCAATGGTGCGCACTCTGGTGTCTTGCAGCACGCTGGTGTCGTGGGTGGAGATCAGCAGCGTGGCGCCGACCTGATGGAAGGACTTGAATATCGCCATGATCTCCTGCGCGTAAGCCGCATCCAGATTGCCGGTCGGTTCGTCGGCCAGCAGGATGGACGGGCGATTCACGATGGCACGCGCGATGCACAATCGCTGTTGCTCGCCGCCGGACAGCGCGATCGGATTGGATTTTTCGCGCTTGAGCAGCCCGACTTTGTCGAGCGCGGCGCGCACCCGCTTGCTGCTCTCGCGATGGTCGAAACCGCAGATCTGCAGTGGCAGCAGCACGTTGTCGAACACGTTGCGGTCGAACAGCAGCTTGTGGTCCTGGAAGATGATGCCGAGGTTGCGGCGCAGATAAGGCAGCGCGCGTTCCTTGAGCACGCCGACGTTCTGGTTGTTGACCAGCACGCTGCCGGAGTTGGGGCGCTCGATCGCGGCGATGAGCTTGAGCAGTGTGCTCTTGCCCGCACCCGAGTGCCCGGTGAGGAACACCATCTCGCCCTCGGCGATCTTGAACGAGACGCTCTTAAGCGCCTGATAGCCGCCGGGGTAACGCTTGTTGACTTGGGAAAAGGAGATCATTTTAAAAGCCGAAAACCATTACCACGGAATACTGATAAAGCCTCTAGCCATTCCACTAAGCGACCAAAGAACGGTCGCTAAGTGGCTGGTTAATGGAACACACGGAACACACGGAAAAAACGATACATTAAAAGGCGAAGCAAGGTTGCCGCGTTTTATGCGAATACACAGTCGGTACATCTTATGCAATGTGCCATTCATGGTTTTATTCCGTGTATTCCGTGGTTAAAGATTGTATCTTGCATCATTCATCCAGACCCAACAGTGCTGCGACAAAATCTTCCGCTACAAAAGGGCGCAGATCATCCAGTCCTTCGCCCACGCCGATGAAGCGCACCGGTATCGGATGTGCCTTGGCGATCGCGGCGATCACGCCGCCCTTGGCCGTGCCGTCCAGCTTGGTGAGTATCAGACCGGTCACGCCGAGCGCCTGGTCGAAGGCTTTGACCTGGCTCAGCGCGTTCTGCCCGGTGTTGGCATCCAGCACCAGCAGTACTTCGTGCGGTGCATCCGGCAGTACTTTGGCGATCACGCGCTTCACTTTTTTGATCTCTTCCATCAGGTGAGCCTGGGTGGTCAGTCGTCCGGCGGTGTCGGCCAGAACCACGTCGATCTTGCGCGCCTGCGCGGCTTGCACCGCGTCGTAGATCACCGCGGCGGCATCGCCGCTTTGTTGCGCGATCACCGTCACGTTATTGCGTTCTCCCCAGGTCGTCAGCTGTTCTCTTGCAGCAGCACGAAAGGTGTCGCCCGCCGCGAGCAACACCGACAAGCCCTGGCCTTGAAGGTACTTGGCCAGCTTGCCGATCGAAGTGGTCTTGCCCGCGCCGTTCACGCCCACCATCATGATGACGAAAGGCTTGTGTGTTCCGGCTTGCAGCGGCTGCGCCAGCGGCTTGAGCAGCTTGAGCAGGCAATGCGCGAGCGCCTCCTTCATTTGTGACGCTTCGCTCAGGCGATGCTCTTTGACGTGGTGGCGCAGGTCGGCCAGCAGTGCGCGGGTCGCATCCATGCCGACATCGGCGGTGATCAGGATGGTTTCCAGTTCCTCGTAAAGATCGTCGTCTATCTTGCCGCCGCGGCCGAACAGGTCGGTCAGCTGGCCGCCGGTGCGCGCCAGGCCGGATTTCAGCCGTGATATCCAGCCGCCGGGCTGCTCAGCTGCAGGTTCGGATGAATTCTTTTTCAGGAAACTAAACATTGAATGGCGTGGCCGATGTAACAGTATGGTCGGGAGGCAGATAAATGTCGCATAATGCGCGCGGCATTTTATGCTGATTACACCTTTTAGGGCTAGGGACATGAAGACTTATTTACTTTACATCGCATTGTTGTTGGGCTGGTCGCAGGGTGCCGCGCAAGCGGAGGTGTTCGAACACACACTGGCGAACGGGCTGAAAGTCGTCGTCAAGGAAGACCACCGCGCGCCGGTGGTGGTGCAGCAGATCTGGTACAAGGCGGGCAGCATTGACGAGAGCACCGGCACCACCGGTGTCGCGCATGTGCTTGAGCATATGATGTTCAAGGGCACCAAGGCCGTGCCGGCGGGCGAATTCTCCAGGGGCATCGCGGCGGCAGGCGGGCGCGAGAATGCTTTTACCAACACCGATTACACCGCTTATTTCCAGCAGCTGGACAAATCCCGATTGCCGCTGGCGATGAAACTGGAATCGGACCGGATGCGGAACCTCAATCTGACCGCGAAGGAATTCGGCAAGGAGATCAAGGTGGTCATGGAAGAGCGGCGCATGCGCACCGACGATGACCCGCAGTCGCTGATGAATGAAATCATGATGGCGACGATCTATGAGGAGCATCCCTATCACAACCCGGTCATCGGCTGGATGAGTGATCTGGAAGTCATGACGGTGAACGATGCCAGGGTTTGGTATAAACACTGGTATGCACCGAACAACGCCACGCTGGTCATCGCCGGTGATGTGAAGGCTGATGAGGTGTTCGCGCTGGCGCAACGCTATTACGGCGCAATTCCTAAAAAGGCGCTGCCGGCACGGCGAAACTATACCGAACCGCAGCAAGCGGGTATCAAGCGACTGGTGGTGAAAGCGCCCGCCGAGTTGCCGCAATTGGTGATGGCCTACCACACGCCCACGCTGAAAGATCCGAAGCAAGACTGGAAACCCTACGCGCTGGATATGCTGGCGGGTGTGCTGGATGGCAACGAGTCGGCGCGTCTCAATAAGCACTTGGTGCGCGAGCAGCAAATCGCCAGTGCGGCGGGCGCGAGTTATGACTCGACCTCGCGCGGCCCGAGCCTGCTCACGCTGGATGCCACGCCGAGCACAGGCAAAACGGTGCAGGAAGTAGAGGCTGCGTTGCGCGGGGAGATCGCATTGCTGGTAAAAGACGGCGTCAGCGAGGATGAGTTGAAGCGCGTCAAGGCGCAAGTGATGGCGGGTGAAGTATACAAACTCGACTCGGTGTTCTATCAGGCGATGCAGATCGGCCAGTTGGAAAGCATCGGCTTGGGTTATCAGGCGATCCCGGTGATGCTGGAGAAACTTCAGGCGGTGACGGCAGAGCAAGTGCAGCAAGTCGCCAGGGAATTTTTGCAGGACGATAATCTGACGGTCGCGGTGCTCGATCCGCAGCCTCTTTCCGGCAAGCCGAAACACAAGACAGAAGGAGGATCGTCAAATGT
>JADGRM010000187.1 GCA_017880945.1 Gallionella sp.
TGGACATACTTTCCTCTCCCTCCGCTGCGCTCCTCCCTCTCCAGCAAGCTGGAGAGGGGATAACAACTCCCCTCTCCCTTGAAGGGAGAGGGGCTGGGGGAGAGGGTGCGCCTAAAAACATCACCGCTTGTGCCACCGCAGCCCTCCCGGACATCGCGGTGAACCGCCGCGCCGATATCCCAACCCATGCCTTCGCACAGTTCCTGCAAAACTTCAAGGGGCGCGTGCTGCTGCTGGCCGACAGCCTGGGACGGCGCGAAATCATGGCGGACTATCTGCGCGAATACGGCCTCGTACCTAATGTGTGTCAGGACTATGCGGAATTCCTCGGCAGCAAGGAAAAATTCCTGTTCACGGTCGGCTCACTGCACGCCGGTTTTGTATTGCCGGACGAAAAAATCGCCATCGTCACCGAAACCGAACTCTACGCCGCACAGCCGCGCAGCCGTGCCGCCCGCGCGGCGAAGAAGAGCAACGTGGAAGGCATGTTGCGCGACCTGTCGGAGCTCAAGACCGGCGACCCGGTGGTGCATGAGCAGCATGGCATCGCGCGCTATGCCGGGCTGATCAATCTCGATCTCGGCGAAGGAGAGGGGGAATTCCTGCTGCTGGAATATGCCGGCGGAGACAAGCTGTATGTGCCGGTGGCGCAACTGCACGTGATCAGCCGCTACAGCGGCGGCGCGCCGGAGACCGCGCCGTTGCACAAGCTGGGCACGGCAGCGTGGGACAAGGCAAAACGTCGCGCGATGCAGCAGGTGCGCGACACCGCCGCCGAACTGCTCAATCTTTACGCGCAGCGCGCCACGCGCCAGGGCCATGCCTTCAAGCTGAGCCCGCACGACTACGAGGCATTCGCCGCAGGATTCGGTTTCGAGGAAACGCCCGACCAGGCCGCCGCGATCGAGGCAGTCATCAACGACCTGCAAAGCGGCAAGCCGATGGACAGGCTGATCTGCGGCGATGTCGGCTTCGGCAAGACCGAGGTCGCGTTGCGCGCCGCCTTCGTCGCGGCGATGGACGGCAAGCAGGTGGCGGTGCTGGTACCGACCACGCTGCTCGCCGAACAGCACTTCCAGAATTTCTCCAACCGCTTCGCCGACCTGCCGATCAAGATTGCAGAGCTGTCGCGCTTCCGTTCCGCCAAGGAGCAGACGCAGGCGCTGAAGGACATGGCTGACGGCAAGCTCGACATCATCATCGGCACCCACAAGCTGATCCAGAAGGGCGTGAAGTTTCACAACCTCGGACTGGTCATCATCGACGAGGAACACCGCTTCGGCGTGCAGCAGAAGGAACGCCTCAAGGCACTGCGTTCCGAAGTTGATGTCCTGACGCTGACCGCCACGCCTATCCCGCGCACGCTGGCGATGTCGCTGGAAGGACTGCGCGATTTCTCCATCATCGCCACCGCGCCGCAACGCCGATTGTCGATCAAGACCTTCGTCGCGCAGGCCAGCGACGGCATCATCCGCGAGGCGGTGCTGCGCGAACTGAAGCGCGGCGGTCAGGTGTATTTCCTGCACAACGAGGTGGACACCATCGCCAACATGGCGGAGAAGCTGACCGCGCTGCTGCCGGAAGCGCGCATCCGCGTGGCGCACGGGCAGATGAACGAGCGCGACCTGGAACAGGTGATGCGCGATTTTTACCAGCAGCGTTTCAATGTGCTGCTGTGCACCACCATCATCGAAACCGGCATCGACATACCCACTGTCAACACCATCATCATGAACCGCGCCGACCGTTTCGGCCTGGCACAGCTGCACCAGTTGCGCGGCCGCGTCGGACGCTCGCACCATCAGGCTTACGCCTATCTGCTGGTGGAAACCGAAGCACTAACCGCTCAGGCGAAGAAGCGCCTCGAAGCGATCCAGGCGATGGAGCAACTCGGCAGCGGCTTCTACCTCGCGATGCACGATCTGGAGATACGCGGTGCGGGCGAAGTGCTGGGCGAATCGCAAAGCGGCGAGATGCAGGAGATCGGTTTCTCGCTGTATGCCGACATGCTGAATGCCGCCGTGGCCTCGCTGCGCCAGGGACGCGAACCGGACATGGCACACCCGCTGGGCGTCACCACCGAAATCAACCTGCACAGCCCTGCACTGTTACCCAATGTTTATTGCGGCGACATCCATCAACGCCTGATGCTCTACAAACGGCTGGCAAATTGCACCACGCAGGAAGAACTGGACGAGATGCACCAGGAGCTGATCGACCGCTTCGGCCTGCTGCCGGAACCCGCGAAAACGCTGCTCGACTGCCACCGCCTGCGCATCCTCGCCAAACCGCTCGGCATCAGCAAGGTGGATGCTTCGGGTGAGGCGATCCAGATCCAGTTCGTCCCGAATCCGCCCATCGATCCGCTGCGCGTGCTGCACCTTATCCAGACCAAGCGCCACTACAAATTGAGCGGCCAGGACAAACTGCGCATCGAACTGAAGTACGGCGACGTCGCGCAACGCGTGCTCGCGATCAAAAACTTTTTTAATGAGTTGAAACAAAGCTAGTGAGCATTACATAATCCGCGACAACCATTTCGTTCGGGCTGATGCTTCTGCAGGCTCAGCACAGTGTACGCAAAGCGTACCTAAACCCAATGAAATTTCATCAGCAAACCGCAGACTTGCGAGCTGCTACAAAGCCGGTTCCCGACATCCCCCTATAAAATAGGACCGGCCGACACAGTCTGTTGAAAAAGGCTGTCAGGTTCATGCGCGGACACGGCTTGAAACCTCCCTTCTATTTGTCGCTACATAGCCTGTCTGGCGTTGACAGTACAAGGAACATTCCAATATGATTGCCGCATAGGGCTGCTCATCTTCCCCAAACAATAACTGCAAGCAAAATGCGGGAAACAGCGCGCGAGAAGTTTCCAACAGAATGTCCGTATCTCCAAAGTGGCTGGATAACTGAAGGCACCGCGCAACAAGGAAACTCATGTTTCGACTACTGCGCTATTTCTCTATCGCAAGCCTGATCTCAATGGTGCTGGCGGCAATCGTCCTCGGCACACTCCATCAGTTGTTTGAAAAAAGCCATCTGCTCAGGTTTGGCGAAAGCCGGAACATTGCACTCGCGCAAGCCTTTTCCACCAACAATTGGCCGCAATTTCGCAGCTTCGCCAAAACAGCGAAACTGCTTGACGCAGATACACTGCGCCGTCAACCCGACATCGCCGGGCTAGACCAAAGCGTGCGTGAAGCAGTGCGCAACACCCCGACACTAAGAGTAAGAATATTCCAACTAGACGGGCGCACACTGTTCTCAACGGATGACGCCCAGATCGGCGCCAACACTGGCAGAAGCGCTGGTTTTCTTTCGGCAAGAACAGGGCAGCCGCAAAGCGAACTCGCCCACTACGACACGTTCAGCACATTCGACGGGGAACTCGTGAACCGCAATGTGCTGGCTAGCTATATCCCGTTGCGCAGCAGCGCGGACGCGCCGATCGAAGGTGTGATGGTGATCTATACCGACGTCACTGAACTGCAGGCAGGTGACAAAGGGGAAGAGTATCTCGTCACCCTGAGCGTGGTCGCTGTGCTAGCCGTGCTCTACGGCATCCTGTTATTCATCATGAAGCACGCCGATAGCGTCCTCAGGAAACAATATGAGAAACAACACCGCATCGAACAAAGTCTCCGGCATGTGACCACCCACGACGCGCTGACCAACCTGCCAAACCGTTTGCTGCTCCTGGATCGCATCAAACAATCGCTGGTTTCAGCGGAACGCCACAACAATCTGCTTGCCGTGGCTTCTATCGATCTCGACAATTTTCAGAACATCAACAATTCCCTGGGTCACGAGATCGGCGATCAGGTGCTGCAAACCATGGCGCAACGTCTGTCACAGTGTCTGCGCGAAGGCGACACGATCGCCCGCGTCGGCAGCGATGAATTCGTCGTGAGCTTGCCCGACATACACTCCAACGTGAACTTGTTCCAGATCGCCAAGAAGATGCTCGGCGCCATCTCCCTGCCCATAGGATCCGAAGGGCGCGAACTTCACCTCACCGCCAGCATCGGAATCGCCCTCTATCCCGAGCATGGCAGGGATGCAGAGACACTGATACGCAAAGCCGACATGGCGATG
>JADGRM010000030.1 GCA_017880945.1 Gallionella sp.
CGCTTGCCCGGATAGCCTTCCGCATACTTGTTGGTCAGCTTGCTGCCCTGCGCCTCCATCACGGCCGGGCTGGTGTAATTTTCCGACGCGATCAGCTCGATGTGATCTTCCTGGCGGCGGTTTTCATTCTGTATGGCGGCCCACAATTCCGGGTCGGTGAGGGCGATGGTGTTTTTGCTGGAGAACATGGCGCGATTCCTGAATTGTGAAAACTGGAAAGGCGGGGATTCTACCATGCAGGCGGGGTGGACAGGAATTGTAGGGTGGGTATCTCGTTGCTTAGGCCGTTCGTGTTGAGTAGGCCGGAGGCCGTATCGAAACATGAATGGCCAGAAACAAATCAACTTCGCCGGGGGTAGCCCGGCGAAGTTGATTTGGTTTTTAGCAAAGCAAAAAGAAAAAAGTTAGCCCCGCGCTACCAGCGGAAACGCCCCGGGATTCCGGATGGATTCAACCGCCAAATCCACATCCAGCTCCGGCCAGTACAAATGATGGGGCTGCGGTAATTCGACGTGCATCAACTTGCCGATGGACGCTTCCGCAAACCAGGGAAAATCCTTGAATGCAACAAACAACTCCTCATCCCCGAGCAGGAGCCAGAACCCTTGCTGTGAGACATTGGTTACTTCAGCTTCCGAAGTGTTGCTGCCAAGCTGTGCGTATGTCATGTTCGTGCTCCTCAATAAGCGCCTGCCGCAACGTCTTTCCGCTCAGACCGATGTTCTGCGCAAGCGCGATTTGCGGCTCCATCCAGAATTTGGCTTCTCCCTCCGCATGATTGACATGCACATGCAGGCGAGGCTCTTCACGCGAGAAGAAAAAGAAGCGAAACCCGTGTGCGCGGAAAATGGTAGGTGCCATGCGTTCATGATAACACCCGGAAACCATCCGGCGGAACTGCTACGCGTACGTGCCCTGTGGCGAAGTTGCCTTTTAGCGGCGACGTGTCGCCGCACTCCATATCACCGTCCTGCCACCGTCATACCTTCCACCAGAATCGACCCGCACTGCTTCGATCCTTGCACCAGCACGTCATTGCCGACCGCGACGATGTTGCGGTACATGTCTTTCAGGTTTCCGGCGATGGTGATCTCCTGCACCGGATACTGGATCTCGCCGTGCTCGACCCAGAAGCCCGCCGCGCCGCGCGAATAATCGCCGGTCACGGCGTTCACTCCCTGACCCAGCAATTCGGTGACGAGCAGGCCGCGTCCCATCTGTTTCAGCAGTCCGGCGAAATCCAGTTCGCCCGACTGAAGAATCAGATTGTGGCTGCCGCCCGCGTTGCCGGTGGTGCGCATACCGAGCTTGCGCGCCGAGTAGCTGCCGAGGAAATAGCCGCGCAACACGCCGTTCTCGACGATCACGCGGCGCTGGGTTCGCACGCCTTCGTCATCGAACGGGCTGGAGGCCAGGCCTTTGCGGATGTCCGGCACGTCGCTGATGTTGATGTGCGGCGCAAAGATCTGCTGATCCATCTGGTCGAGCAGGAACGAAGATTTGCGATACAGGCTGCCGCCGCTGACCGCGCCGACGAAGCTGCCCAGCAGACCGGATGCGATCGGCGCCTCGAACAGTACCGGCACTTGCATCGTGTCGATCTGGCGCGCGTTCAGGCGGCGCACGGTGCGCTCGGCGGCGATGCGCCCGACTTGCCGCGCATCCATCATTTCTGTGGCATCACGCGCCACGGCGTACCAGTAGTCGCGCTCCATCGCGTCGTCCTCTCCGGCGATCACCGCACAACTCAAGCTGTGCCGCGAAGTGGGAAAACCGCCGATGAAGCCCAGGCTGTTGGCGGTGATGAATTGCGCCTCGTGCAGGTTGACGGTTGCGCCTTCGGAATTGCTGATGCGTTTGTCCGCATCCAGCGCGGCTTGCTCGCATTGTTTGGCCAGCGCTATCGCGTCATCGACCGGCAGGTCCCATGGGTGATACAAGTCCATATCGGGGCAATCGCGCGCCAGCATGTCCTCATCCGGCAAGCCGGAGCAATCATCCTTGGCGGTATAGCGCGCGATCGACAACGCCGCATCCACCGTGTCGCGCACCGCCTGCGGCGAGAAATCCGAGGTGCTGGCATTGCCGCGTTGCTGGCCGAGATAGACCGTGACGCTCAGGCCTTTGTCGCGGTTGTATTCGATGGTCTCGACTTCGCCCTGGCGCACCGTGACGGACTGGCCGAAACCGACCGACACGTCGGCGGAGGCGGCGGATGCACCGCGCTGTTTGGCGTAATCCAGCATGGACTGCGCGATGTTGCGCAGGCTGTCGGCGGTATGGGAAAAACGGGGTGCGGAGGTTACCAGGGTATTCATAAGCAAAGCGGATGATTAGCGAAAGGCGGTATCATAGCAGCATCGCACCAACTCATTAAGGCCCGGCTCATTAAGAGCTGGCTCATCAACGCCAAACACATCGATTGTTATGAACAAGCACAAAAAAGACCACGAAGAAGACGAACCGCTGCACATCCATCTTGGTGATGACGAAGATGAGGATGAGCATGGCGACGGCGAGGGGCATGATGTAGAGCCACATGATGGCGAGGAACATGATGACGATGGAGTTGAGGTCATCCGTCCCCATGCGCGCAAGGCAGATAACATCTATACCAGGGGACGCGGCCTGCGCAACCTGCCTGTCGTGGAAGATGAGGAAGAGCTGCCACCGAGCAAGACCAAGATCAAGAAACAGATGCACGAGTTGCGCGACCTCGGCAAGGAACTGACCGAGCTGGGCAAGGACCAGCTCGCGCAGCTCGACATCCCGGAAAACCTGCGCGATGCGATACGCGAGATGAAGAATATCAACAAATTCGGCGCGATAAAACGCCAGATGCAATACATCGGCAAGCTGATGCGCGACGTGGATACCGCACCGATACTCGCCAAGCTGGATGCATGGAAGGGCAAGTCGCAGCATCACATCGCCTACATGCACCAGCTGGAACGCTGGCGCGACCGGCTGATGGAAAGCGATGCGGCGCTCACCGAGTTGCTCGCCGCTCATCCGGAGGCAGATGCGCAACGCCTGCGCACGTTGATACGCAATGCGCAGAAGGAAATCGAGGCCAACAAGCCGCCAAAAAACTACCGCGAGATCTTTCAGGTGTTGCGCGAGATCATTCCCGAACCAACGTAACTAAAAAATGGCCAGTAATCCTTCCACGATAATCCTGCAAACCGGCAAGCAAGCGCAACACAGCATCATCTGGCTGCATGGTTTGGGCGCGGACGGGCAGGACTTCGTGCCCATCGCGGACGAACTGAAACTCCCTGTCGCGGTGCGCTATATATTCCCGCATGCGCCGATGCGCCCGGTCACGATCAACGGCGGATTCGTGATGCGTGCCTGGTACGACATCGCCAGCCAAAGCATGGATGCTCAACAGGACACGGCGGGGATCCGCGCTTCGCAATCACTGGTAGATATCCTGATAGCACAGGAAGTGGCTCATGGCATCGCGCCGCACAATATTTTTCTGGCCGGGTTTTCCCAGGGCGGAGCCATCGCGCTGCATACCGCCTTGCGCCAGACCGCCCCGCTGGGAGGCGTGCTGGCGCTCTCCAGCTATTTGCCGTTGGCGGAAACCGCACCGCGTGAGTTGTTGGAACAGACCAAGTCGACTCCCGTTTTCATGGCGCACGGGCGCAGCGATCCGATCGTACCCTATGCGCTGGGGGTTGCTTCAAGAGATGCGTTGCTGAAATTCGGCTATGCAGTGGAATGGCATGAATACGCGATGCAACATTCGGTATGCGGGGAAGAGCTGGGAGATATTGCGGCCTGGCTGGGGCAAAAAATCGAGGCGTGAGGACTTAAGGACTGGGGACTGAGTTAAAAACTTGGCGGCATGGTTTTGCTCAGTCCCTAGTCCTCAGTCCTCAGTCCTCAGTCCTTGGTCCTTGGTCCTTAGTCCTCGCTTGCTTCCTGCACGACGAAACGGAATTTTGCCAAGTCATAATCAAGACCTTTTTCCTGCAATCCGTTGGGCATCAGCAGATAGTTTTTCCCGTCCATCCGGATCTGCAAGCTGCGACCGGGAGTAAAGGTATCCGCTTTCATCAACAGTTGAGCCTCGCCGGCCGGGTCGTTCTGTTTTGCACACAGCCACAGCGCCGGCTGGCCATTTTCAATTGCGCCGCCAGGCACCCTGTTGTGATTCAAGACTACACCGACAACTTGATTGGACAGTATTTCCGCACCCACTCGCAACTGGTTCTTTGCATCATCGCGCAGCAACCGCCTTACCACCGCCACACCCCAATGTTGCAGTCCCTCCGGCTGTATACCCAGCAAACTGCCTATGCCGATGCTACCGCTCCCTTTTGCGGGTATCGCCGTGCTGAATCCACTGGCACTGATCTCCTCGGTCACCCAATGCGCCGTTTCTTCGCCTTCGCCAAAACTCAACCCTGCACCATTGCGCTCGACCACTTTGTCAAAACCGTCCACCACGTTCAATATGACATCGACCATACGTCTCTTGTTACGCCTGATAGGGGGCGCAACCAAATAATTCAGCAGATACTGGACAGCATTTTTAACCACTTCTGCCCCATAGCTTCCGCCCAGATTGATCTCGCCCGGAACGATATTTTTTTTCAGCACTCTCATCAAGTCTTCCAGCTTGGCTTGCATCGCCGGCATGCCGATAAAACGCATCGCGGGATGAGTCGTTGCCCCCATGTTGATGCGCGTCGGTTCAGCCGGGCGATTCAAATCGAAACTGAGCCGGCTGTGCTGACTGATTTCCGCATGGATGTCGATGGCCGAATGATAATGAGCAACGATACGCTCGGTCAGATGTATATAAAGAGGACTCAATGCACTTAGCCCGCTGTCATACCAGACCATCAGATGTCCGACCTCATACTTTACAGTCGTGTCGCCTATCAAACCCGAATACAGGCTGACCGGCGTATCCAGATATCGCAGCTGTTCGGCATGCTTGTAGAGCAACGCCAGATTTGTCCAGGTCGTATTATCGACCTGACCATAGTGTGAACAAATAAATTTCAGTTGCCACATCGTGGCATGCACCGCGCGGGCTGTCAGCAACGGCACTTGTGCCTTGATGGCTCCGCTGCCTTTTTCACCGTTGCAAAAATCAGTAAACACCTTGAAATATGCTTTAGCGACATGGCGTGACCAATTGCCCACCACCAACCACAGGCGATTTTCCTGGAATTTATTTATTTCGAACGGCGTAAAATACTCACGCACCAATTTTCGCATGTAAGGCTGGGCAGTCTCATCGAGCAGGCGTAATACGGCAAACTGATGATCCAGCTTGAAATCACCATATACTGACAGCGACTCGACCAACTCGGTCAGCTCCGCGAGCGACTTAATCGCGTCATTTTTCGGCAAGTCATCCAGCAGCGCCTGCACAGACTTGATGTCCGCCATGGGATTATCAAATCTTTTGCCGAATAATGTTGAAAGCATTCCCCACCCCTAATAAATAGCTAATTACTTGCATACATTCTAATGTAACCACAAAATCCATCCAGTGAACAGTACCTGAAGGACTAACTTGATACCATGGTTAAGCGATAACGCCCCATTCCCGCCAGTCGAACACGCACTGCGCTTGCCCAATGGTTTGCTTGCGGCTGGCGGAAACCTGTCCGTACCCCGTCTGCTGGATGCCTACCGCCACGGTATTTTCCCGTGGTTCAATCCCGGCGAGCCGATACTATGGTGGAGTCCCGATCCGCGCATGGTGCTGATCCCGAGTGAGTTCAAGATCTCGCGATCGCTGGCAAAGGTGTTGCGCAACACTCCCTATGAAGTGCGCACTGATACCGCCTTTGAGCAGGTAATGCGCAGTTGTGCCGCTCCGCGAACCAACCACCAGGGCGGGCATCACGGCACCTGGATTCACGAAGACGTGATTGCGGCGTATTGCGCATTGCATCAGCTGGGCTACGCGCATTCGGTGGAAGTGTGGATGCCAAAAAAATCATTCCAGCTTCAAATCGAAGGCGAGACAAGGCGGCAACGAGCAAACGACATGGACAGTGCTATAAGCACGGCCATGAGTGCGCGATGTCCAGCGACTAAGCTGTCGTCTTGTGACAGCCCAGTCGAATGGCCAGTAGTTACACCGGGAAGCCAACGCAGTATCGCCGAAGAGTTGGAACTGGAATTGGTCGGTGGCTTGTATGGTGTCTGTATCGGCCACATGTTCTACGGCGAATCCATGTTCAGCAACGCCAGCAACGCCTCGAAGATCGCACTGGCACATCTCGCCAGGCAGCTTGAACGCTGGCAAATCAGTCCTTCGTCCCTCGATACGCCCTGCGTACCCTGTGCTGAGCCTGTCGAAGCATCAGGAGTGCCGAGGACAGGCATGATCGATTGCCAGATGAATACCCATCATCTGGCATCACTCGGTGCGCGTGAAATCCCGCGCAGCGAATTTATCGCAAGACTGCAAGAATTGGTACACTGTGCGCCGATAACCAACTGGCAATTCGACACGGATCTTTTCCCATAAGCATATAAAAAACGATTAACCACGGAATAAACGGAACACACGGAATAAAAATATGAACCCAATGCTTCTTCGCCCCTCCCCTTTGGACAAATGCATTAACGTCTTTTTCCGTGTGTTCAGTGTGTTTCGTGGTAATTGATTGCGATTTTTAACATGAGCCAACTCAACGACCTCCCGATTTCCGCGCTGCACTTTTATCTGACCGCGCCCTATCCGTGCAGCTACCTGCCCGACCTGCAAGCGCGTTCACAAGTTGCCACGCCGGCCTTGCTGATCAACACGCAGATGTATTCTGAATTGGTGCAACACGGCTTCAGGCGCAGCGGGACTTACACCTATCGCCCGCACTGCGATAGCTGTCGCGCCTGTGTGCCGCTGCGCATCGTGGCAAAGCAATTCACTTCCAATCGCTCACAACGTCGCGCCTGGAAGCAACACGCCAATCTCGAGGCTACGCTGCATCCGTTGCAAGACAACGCCGAATATTACAGCCTCTATCAACGCTATCAGCGCGCGCGCCACAAAGACGGCGGCATGGACAATGACGACCACGAGTCCTATCAAAATTTCCTGCTGCAAAGCCATGTCGATTCGTTGCTGGTGGAATTTCGTGAACAGGGTTTGCTGCGCATGGTCAGCGTGATCGACTTGCTCAGCGACGGCCTGTCCTCGGTGTATACCTTCTACGAGCCTGATCTGCCGCATGCCCGGCTGGGTGTCTACAACGTGCTGTGGCAGATCGAATTGTGCCGCAAGCTCGATCTGGATTACGTCTATCTGGGCTACTGGATCGAGCACAGCCGCAAGATGGCTTACAAAACGCAATACCAGCCCGCGCAGGGATTGATGGACGGTACCTGGCGCACACTCGGCATAACATCAGCATGAAGATACGTTTAGGAATTTTCATATTGTCGCTGGTTTTATTGCCGCTGGGCGGATTGCTCCTGAGCGGCAGGGAATGGGACGAGCTCCCAGTCGGCATACCGACCGAAGACCAGAATATTGCCGCGATATTGTTCACTACAATGATGTTGCTTGCCTATGTCTTGCTGACCATTCATATGGTCAAAAGGCTCACAGGCAACAACCCGATCGCCATTCAACGCAATTACTTCCTGTGGATTGCCGTAGCGAGTGCCATCCTCGGTTGGCTGATGGCTTACCTGAATTTGTTCACCTCAAGTTGGCCGACAATTCAAGGCAAGCCGGTCTTGCAGCTATTGCTCTACACCCCTTTGTTCGCCTTGCTGGCACCCGCAGTGCTCAGCACCCGCGCCTTGCTCGGCACGTCTACAGTGCTGCTCAAACGCATGGCGCGCGGCAGACCCTTGCCGATATTCCGCGGCGAAACCCTCACCTTCGTCCTCGTTCTGATCGCCTCGCTGGGTCTGGTGGGTGGTGCGGCATGGCCCGCGCAGCTATTTTGGCTGCTGTGGATCTCACCGCTGTTGTTGTTGGTCGCATTGCAACTGCTGTGGCACGAAAGCACGATTTTCTCCGGACTCAAATCAGGTGATTGGGGGCGAGTGATATGCGCTGCAGTGGCCGGAATCATCGTAGGCAACCTGGCCGCTATCAGCGCTCAAGCCGGAGGCGGCAACCTGATCGGCAACCTGCCCAATCCGCTGCTCGCACAACTCGGCTATGCCCTATTCGGATTGTTGTGCCTGCAACTCGGTGATGTCATCGCAGAAAATTGGCGCGGCAAAAAACGCAACGAACTGTTCCATAAAAATAAGAAATTTCCGATCCCGGTGATCGTCAAGAAAAACTAAATATGTACCGATTGTTCCGTCCCGCGCTGTTCCGGCTTGACCCTGAAACAGCTCACCATCTCACACTCGCCGGCCTTAATGCCGCATATTCATTGGGTTTGAGTCGCATCGTCTCGCCGCGTCCGCCGGATGATCCGCGCACCGTGATGGGGCTGAATTTCCCCAACCCGGTCGGACTCGCCGCCGGACTCGACAAGAATGGTGACTGCATAAACGGCCTGGCGGCACTCGGGTTCGGCTTCATCGAGATCGGCACCGTCACGCCGCTGCCCCAGCCCGGCAACCCCAAGCCTCGCCTGTTTCGCCTGCCGCAAGCCAACGCCATCATCAACCGCATGGGCTTCAATAACCACGGTGTTAACAAGCTGATCGAAAACGTGCGGCACGCCAAATATCAGGGAATCCTGGGCATCAACATCGGCAAGAATGCCGCAACGCCGATCGAAAAGGCGGCGGACGATTACCTGATCTGCCTGCGCAAGGTGTATGCGTTCGCCAGCTATATCACCGTCAATATCTCCTCGCCCAATACCAGGAACCTGCGCCAGCTACAGGACGAAGATGCACTGAATGATCTGCTGATACAACTCAAGGCTGAACAGAAAAAACTCGCCGACACACATGGCAAATACGTGCCCATCGCGCTGAAGATTGCTCCGGACCTGGAAACCGAACAGATCGTCCAGATAGCGCGCCTGCTGATGCAACATCGCATCGATGGCGTGATCGCTACCAACACCACGCTCTCTCGCGAGGGAGTGGCAAACCTGCCGCATGGCACGGAAACCGGAGGCCTGAGCGGCTCACCGGTGCGCGACAAATCCACCGCCGTGATCCGCCAGCTTGCCGCTGAACTGAAAGGTGCCTTGCCCATCATCGGCGTTGGCGGCATCCTGAGCGGCGCGGATGCGGCAGAAAAGATCACGGCCGGCGCATCTTTGGTGCAGATATACAGCGGGTTGGTCTATCGTGGTCCGGCACTGATCAGCGAAGCCTGTGCAGCGATCCGGGCGCTGTAAAACCGGCGGTAGCGAAAACTCCAGCAACCCATCACCGATATCGCATATCGGCATGCCGGATTTCTTTACTCGCAACTCCGGCATTTGACATTTGTTCTAACTGGAATTATTATTGTTCTAGTTAGAACAAATATGCCGAATTATGTCCCCCTCGATTTTTTTGCCGCTCATGCGCGAGCTATCCAGCACTTATCAGGCTTTCGAAGTTTATTCGTCGGCACATGTGCGCTCGCTGGCCCTGACGCCGGCGCAGTTCGATATTGTCGCCACCCTCGGCAATACGGCAGGCATGTCGCCCAAGGAGCTGGGCGAAAAGACGCTGATCACCAAGGGCACACTGACCGGGGTGGTCGATCGCTTGGCGGACAAGAAACTGGTGCGTCGCGCCGCTTCGCCCAGTGACGGGCGTTGCCAGATCATCCAGCTGACATCACAGGGCGAAAAGTTGTTCGCGCGCATATTTCCGGCACACATGACGCATATGGAACGCGCCTTTGCCAAATTCTCACCCAAGGAGCTGGCCGGCATGACTGCGAATCTGCGACGCTTAAAGGAAGCATTTACCGAGGCGCATCGTTCGCGTAATTAACCATGACTACCTCCGTCGCAGCCGTTAAATAAAGAGTTTGTTCGACCTCTTGCCCAAAAGGCGAGAGGAATTTTTGTGTCATTTTTATTAAAGGAGTTTCAATATGCCCAGTAATACGTCAGACAAGCAGCCCGTTATAGCCCAAAAAGCCCCATTTGCCGTTGAAGTTGAAGCAGGCAAGAGTTACTGGTGGTGTTCCTGCGGCAAAAGCGCCACCCAGCCATTCTGTGATGGCAGCCACAAGGGCAGCGCTTTCTCTCCTGTGGAACACAAGGCGAATGAAGCCGGAACCGTTTATTTCTGCGGTTGCAAGCACAGCACCAAGGGCGCCTTGTGCGACGGCACCCACAAAAAGCTTTAACTGCCAGCATCACCAGGAGCAGCCGGTTTTTAAAGAAGGCCACAGCAAGTTGGCCTTCTTTTTCGTTCCAAACAACTTGCCTGTAACTCCTCTGCCCGGGTGAGACAGATCAGACCCTATGCGATTTGTTGAAAATGTCGCATATCAAACCTTTTCGGGTACCCGGTTGCATAATTGCTTTCGACGTGGCGCAGGCGTAGAGTGCCGCCCCATTCTTCCTTAGTGCAGGATGCAGAATGAGCAGTACCCAAACGAAACAAAAATTACCCCCCCTCGTGCTGGGAGCAATCGGCGTGGTGTATGGCGATATCGGCACCAGCCCGCTGTATGCAATACAAGCGACATTTGCCGGCACCCATCCGTTGCCTGTCATTGAAGCCAATATTCTCGGCGTGTTATCCGTGATGTTCTGGACCATCATGCTGCTGGTATCGTTCAAATATGTGGCGATCATCCTGCGCGCGGATAATAACGGTGAAGGCGGATCGCTGGCATTGCTGGCTTTGGTGAGTGAACTGACCACGCAACACCCAAAAATAAAATGGTTCGTCACCGCGCTCGGCGTATTTGCCGCCGCGCTGTTTTTTGGCGACGGCATGATCACGCCGGCCATCTCGGTGCTGTCGGCAGTCGAGGGTTTAGACCTGGTTTCTCATCAGTTCAAGAGCTACATACTGCCCATCACCATCATCGTCCTGACCGGATTGTTTTTCATCCAGAAACGCGGCACCGGTCTGGTAGGCTTGGCATTCGGCCCGATCATGGTGTTCTGGTTTCTTTGTCTGGCGGTGTTCGGCATCATCTCCATCGTACAGAGCCCCGAGATTTTATCGGCACTGAATCCCATCTATGCCTTCCGGTTCTTAAGAGCAGACCCCTGGTTATCCTTCCTGGCACTTGGCTCTATCGTTCTCGTGATAACCGGCGGGGAAGCGCTGTATGCAGACATGGGACATTTTGGCAAATATCCGATTCGCTTCGCGTGGTTCTCTTTCGTGCTGCCCGCACTGGTGTTGAACTACTTCGGCCAGGGCGCGTTGCTACTGCACAATCCGCAAGCCATCGCCAATCCGTTCTATCTGCTTGCACCTGCCTGGGCACTGGTGCCGATGGTGCTGCTGGCGACCGTCGCAACGGTCATCGCCTCGCAAGCCGTCATATCCGGCGCATTTTCGATAGCGAACCAATCCGTGCAAATGGGCTTTCTGCCGCGCATGGAAATTCGCCAGACCTCCGACAAGGCACAAGGACAGATTTATGTACCCTTGACCAACTGGACGCTGTATCTGGCGGTAGTCTTTCTGGTTTTTGCCTTCCAAAGCTCCAGCAACCTGGCAGCCGCCTATGGCATCGCCGTCACCGGCACCATGACCATCACCACGATACTGATCGCATTCGTCATCGTGTTGTTCTGGCGCTGGCCATTGGCTATCGCCATACCTGTTATTTCAGTGCTGCTGGTCGTCGATTTGACTTATTTTGCCGCCAACGCCCTGAAAATTCCTCAAGGAGGCTGGTTCCCTATCGGAATAGCAATCTTATCCTTCACCGTGCTGACAACATGGAAACGGGGAAGGGAGTTGCTCTTTGCCGAAATCGCGCACCAGTCAGTCCCCATGCAAACAATTCTTGGCGGCATCAATGATATGCCGAGAACAAGTGGTACAGCGGTATTCCTGACCCCTGCGAGCGACGGCGCTCCGTCGGCCATGTTGCACAACCTTAAACACAATCACGTCCTTCATGAACGCAACATCCTGCTGACGGTGGTGGTCGAGGACAAGCCTTATGTCACAAAAGGCAATCGGCTCCTGATCAAAGAGATGGGCAAAAACTTTTTCAGGTTGACGGTTTTTTACGGTTTTATGGAAACACCTGATATTCCTGCTGTTCTGGAGTTGTGCGCCACACGCGGACTACCCTTCGACATGATGACCACTTCTTTCTTCATTTCCCGTGCCCTGCTCGTTACCAGCCCCAATCCCGGCATGATGAAGTGGCGCGAGGATCTGTTCATCGCGTTATCCAAAAATGCGATGAACGCGGCAGACTTCTTTAAAATCCCGACCAACCGCGTCATTGAAATGGGCACCAGGATCGAAATCTGAGGATTCTGACTTTCCGGCATATTCATATAACGCTAACGCGGTTGAAGCGGCATATGAATCGGGGGATAATCCGCGCCTGCTTGTTAAGGTGTCGCCAATGACTGAGTATCTGCTGATCCTGGTTAGCGCGGTGTTTGTAAACAACATCGTGATGGTCAAAATTCTCGGGCTATGCCCGTTCATGGGGGTTTCCAAAAAACTGGAAGCCGCCATCGGCATGGGCGCGGCCACCACTTTCGTGCTGACCCTGGCCTCGGGTTCGAGCTACCTGATCAACCATTATCTGCTCGGCCCCGAGTTGTCTTATCTCACCACGCTGTCGTTCATAGTGGTGATCGCCGGCATCGTGCAGTTCACCGAAATGGTGGTGCAGAAAACCAGTCCGATGTTGTATCAGGTGCTCGGCATCTATCTGCCGCTGATCACCACCAACTGCGCAGTGCTGGGCATTCCGCTGCTCAATGTGCAGGCGAAACACAATTTCATGGAATCCATTTTCTTCGGCATGGGCGGCGCGCTGGGCTTCACGATGGTGATGGTGCTGTTTGCCGGGATGCGTGAACGCATGGAAGGTGCGGATGTCCCGGCGATCTTCAAGGGCTCGGCGATCGCGATGGTCACCGCGGGACTGATGAGCCTGTCCTTCATGGGATTTTCCGGATTGATCAAGTAATGGGACTCACCCAATGTTAAGTGCGCTGCTGGTGATGGCAGCCATCGCTATCGTGCTCGGCGCGGTGCTGGGGTTTGCCGCGATCAAATTCCGTGTCGAAGGCAATCCGCTGGTGGACAAGATCGATGCGATCCTGCCGCAGACACAATGCGGGCAATGCGGCTTTCCCGGTTGCAAACCCTACGCCACTGCCATTGCTGATGGGGAAGCAGACATAAACAAATGCCCGCCGGGTGGCGAAGAAGGCATCCACAAGCTGGCTGACCTGCTCGGCATGGAATTCAAGCC
>JADGRM010000188.1 GCA_017880945.1 Gallionella sp.
AGAACCAAGAGCCATTGTAGGAGCGCAATTTATTGCGCGATCATCGCCATCAATCGCTCGATAAATCGAGCTCCTACAGGCTAATGGATTATTTGGGTTGAACCCAGCTAATCCATTAGCCCAAAATCCGTTCGCCCTGATACTTCGACAAGCTCAGCACAGGGTACGCGGGGCGTATCGAAGGGCTTGCTCAAGTGGTTCGATACATCCGTTATGGTTCGATACGCATTTGCGTACCCTGTCCTGAGTGTATCGAAGGATCACCACGAACGGATGTATCCTGTCATAGAATATTTCCGGGCGCGACAGATCGGATGCTGCGATGTAGATGTGGTCGATCAGGGCATCACTTCGACCTGGGCATCCCCCGCTGTCATTTCACCGATCACGGCCGCATTGGCAAAGCCTTCCTGCGCGAAGATCGCCAACACTTGTTCTACCGCCGCCGGAGAACATGACACCAGCAGACCGCCGGATGTCTGCGGATCGGTCAGCAACGCTTTTTGCACCGGGGTGATGGATGCAGCAAGGTTTACGTCATGGCCATAGCCCGCCCAGTTGCGCTCGGAAGCACCCGTCACAAAACCGCTTTCCGCAAGTTGATGCACATTCCGCAACAACGGAATCTGCGCCATATTGATGCGGGCTTTCAGTTTGCTGCCGCGCGCCACTTCCAATAGATGACCGAGCAGGCCAAAGCCGGTCACGTCGGTGATCGCATGGACATTTGAGACATTGGACAGGGCCATGCCGGGTTTGTTGAGTTGAGTGGTCGTGGCTAACATCGCGGCGTAACCGTCGGCATCAAGCTGGCCTTTCTTTAATGCAGCCGACAAAATGCCCACACCGAGCGGCTTGCCGAGGATCAGCTTGTCTCCGGCTTGGGCGTCTGAATTGCGCTTGATCTTGGAGGGGTGAACCAATCCCATCACCACCAGGCCGTAAATTGGCTCCACTGAATCGATCGAGTGTCCACCCGCAATGGGAATGCCGGCCTCGGTGCAGATTGCCTCACCCCCCTTGATGATTTTTCCGATGATGTCGATCGACAATTGCTTGATCGGCATCGCAACCAATGCCAGCGCCATGATCGGGGTGCCGCCCATGGCATAGACATCCGAAATCGCATTGGTTGCGGCGATACGTCCGAAATCAAACGGATCGTCAACGATCGGCATAAAGAAATCCGTCGTTGCGATCAGTGCCTGCTCATCATTGAGCTTATATACAGCGGCATCATCAGCGGTCTCGATACCGACCAGCAATTGTTCAGGGATCGGAAATCCGCTCGAAGATTTCAGGATCTCGGCCAATAAGCCGGGAGAAATTTTGCAGCCACAGCCTCCGCCATGAGAAAAGGAGGTCAGCTTGATGCTGTCGGTGTGCAAGGTATCCATGTGTGCCTCTATGTTTGAGTGAAACAATTTTCCAGCAATTTCAATAAAGATGCGCGTTCACGTTCCGGTGCAAAAAGCGGGGCACGGTCGGCACATTGCGCTTGCAGCCGGCCGTAGAATTTCGGGTCGCCGGCAGCACGTTCAATCAGCTGCGCCAATTTTAAACTATCGCCGGGCGGAAAGTAGCCCGCATAGTGCTCTCCCAACATACCACGATTACCCGGAATATCACTGGCCAGCACCGGCACGCCGCTGGTGACGGCTTCAATGATCACATTGGCACCGCCTTCCATCCGGGAAGTGATGGCCATCAGGCGGCTGCGCTTCAAGCGCTGACGCGTCGCGGCATGGGCCAGATCTCCCAGCCATTGGTATTGCGGGTGGCGCTGCCGGGTTTTCTCGGCCAGCTTGCCCAGCGCCGGGTCGAGCGCGCTGCCGATATGGATCAGGCGGATATTTCCCGCCTGCAGAAATTCAGCCGCGTGCATGAAAGTGGCGGGGTCTTTCTCGTTGCGCATGTGACCGATCATCGTCACGTCAAAATATCGCGACGGGGTTTCGGGATGCTTGTTAATCACCTTGAGTGAGGGTGCGGATTGAAAGATGACCCGGGTCTTTTTGCGCGATGCCTGATCGAGCATCTCCAAACCTGCGGGTTGCAACACCACCAGATGCGTGGCCAATTGCAACGAACGTTGCGCATCCGCATCGGTGAGTATGTCCCGGTACAGATCCGTGCCGGTGAGCACGACGATCAGCGGCCGCGAAGGAAAGGCCGCAGAGAACGCGGCAATGGATGGCGCCGAGCGCCGGGCATGCAGTGCTATCATGGCGTCACAAGGATGCCCGTCCCATTGCACCGCGATCGATACCCGGTAATCCTTGTGCAGGAAGCGCGACCAGCGCCGGGCGGTTTGCCAATTGCCATTGTTGGCATTGGCCAATGCGGGACTGATAATGACGATGTGCGGTTTACCCATTTAACGATGCCAATGCTATCTTCCTTTCGGAACGCCTCGCCCGCCCAACTGGCAGCTGCGCTGCAGGATGCGCGTGATTATACGCTGGCGCTGTTCGAACGCTTTCAGGCTTCCGGACTGGACGATCCGGCACGGGTGCCTTATCTCACCATCGTCAATCCGCCCCTGTGGGAACTGGGGCATACCGCGTGGTTCGCCGAATGGTTTGTATTGCGCGAGGCCGCCACGAGCCATCCCGCATCGGCGCAGCGTCCTTGTTTGCTTGATGCGGGCGATCGCTGGTTCGACTCGAACACCGTCGCCCACGCCACTCGCTGGACGCTGGACCTGCCTGATACCGCTGCGATAAAAAGTTATGCCGAAGAGGTCCTGCAGCGCATCCTGGACAAGCTGGCCGATACCCCCGATGACGCGACCGCGCTGTATCCGTTTCGTCTGGCGCTGGCTCATGAGGATATGCACGGCGAGGCCTTTGCCTACACCCTGCAAACACTCGGATTGACCGCGCCGCCGATTCTGGCGCGGGCATCGCTTCCGGCGTCGCAGCAAATATCAACACCGCAGCGCGAGTTGCACTTCGAGGACGCAACATTCCAATTGGGGAGCTCCCCTGCCCGGGAATTTGTCTTTGACAATGAGAAGTGGGCACATCCAGTCCACCTTCCTGCATACAACATCAGCTCAACCCTGGTATCGAACCAGGAGTACCGGCAATTCATGCTGGAAGGCGGCTATGACAACCTGCAATTCTGGAGCGCGGCAGGGCAGGCATGGCTGGCCAGCACGAAACGATCCGCGCCGCGTTACTGGCAGCGTGACGGCAAGTTGTGCGAGCGGTACGGAATGACGGTCGCGCTGCCGGATAGCGAGCCGGTGCGCCATGTGAGTCTGCACGAGGCACAGGCGTATTGCCGCTGGGCCGGACGCCGCCTGCCGAGCGAAGCGGAGTGGGAGCTTGCGGCTTTGTCGGGGTGGGCGGCCTTGCCAGGTCAGTCGGCCTTATCGGGACAGCCCGATTTTCACTGGGGCGAACTGTGGGAGTGGACCAGTTCACCGTTCGAGCCCTACCCCGGATTCACGGCGGACAGGTATCTGGAATATTCGGCGCCGTGGTTCGGCACACACCAGGTGCTGCGCGGCGCGTCATTCGTCACCCGTCCGCGGATACGCTCAGCGCGCTACCGCAATTTTTTCAAGCCGGAGCGGGATGACATCTTTGCCGGGTTCAGAACCTGCGCCATCTATTGATGTTTCCATAATTGGTGACAGTTTTTCTCCCCCATCCCAACCCTTCCCCCGGCGGGAGAAGGGCTTGTCTTCCCTCTCCCTACGGGGGAGGGACTGAGGGTGGGGGTGGGTTTTATTAGCGGCATCACTGTCATGTATTTTGGAAAGCTCAATAGTTCATGCATCCCCGAGGTGAGACGGCGTTCATTCACCTCGCCCGCGCATGGCAGACCAAGAACCAATCATTGGCATCGTTCCAGGTGCGGGTCACTTTGAATCCCGCCTGCTGTAGCAGTTGCACAAAATCTTCCGGGGTGTACTTGTAACTGTTCTCGGTATGGATGCGTTCGCCCTTTTGAAAACGGCGCTCACCGCCCTGCCATTGCACCGTGACGGCATGCCTGGCCTCCAGATACATCTCGATCCGGCTTTGCGCCGTATTGAAGAAACTGACATGCCGCCACCCGGCGATATCGAAATCCGCG
>JADGRM010000031.1 GCA_017880945.1 Gallionella sp.
GATAGCCATGCACTAATCATTTAACAGGAGATGTCATGCTTAATCTTTCACGTATCACTGTAATTTTTCTTTCTATTCTTTTGCTCAGCGCATGTGGCTCGGTCAAGTTGGGCCGGGACTTTGATGTGGGTGTATTCGCAGCCAAGCTCGAGCAGGGCGTTACCACACAAGTGCAGGTTCGCTCCTGGCTGGGTGAGCCCACCAGCGTGGGGGTCAGCTTGGCCACCGATGGCGAGCGCTTCGACGAGTGGGACTATTACTACGCCGAAGGCGAGATGGCTGATATGAGTACAGCCAAAGTGAAAATCCTGCAGATCAAGTTTGACAAGCAAGGCAAAGTGCGCAGCTATAACTGGTCTGCATCCAGGCATTAAAAATTACAAAGGGGGGCAGGTTCTAGCCTGTCCATCCCCTTCTGGAAAACCAAACCGATGCTCAGTTCATGAGCGACGTGTATTTAGTACGGCGGCTTGACGCGAGGTACAGAAGCTGTTTTATGCCCGCTGCACACTACGGGCGAATGTAAGCGTAGCCTTCCCTTTCCTTTTTAATGATCTCAACTACTCCTGATGGAACGTAGCTGGTATTCGGGAGCATGTCGTCATTCGTCAATTTCATGCCCTTCATCGTGTTTTGACAAGCGACTATAGCGATCCCCGTCTGTTTGGCTTCTTCTATCCGTTTTGCGATTACGGAGTCTGATTTCAGCATGCCAATTCCGGGACCGTAGGTGACGATCTCGATATCCACCTTGCCCGCCCCGTACGCTTGCTGAATGTTTTTAGCATTGTTGAGTGCCAGATTCCATTTGCTGGTATCTGCATCGCTTACCTGTATAACCACCCTTTCTTTGGCTGCGGGTGCTTCAGCGGCTGTTGTATTGAGTGATGCGAGAGATAGAGAAAGAGCAAGTGAGCCAGCCAATATATTGATATATTTCATTTCATGTTTCCTTGTGAGTTATAAAAGTTGCAGCCGTCTAGACAACTATAGTCCTTTAGTGGACGGGATGATGCAGATTACTCCGGATGTTTTAAAATTCAAGTGCCAGATTGTCGCAACGAAAGGGAGAGGCTATGGGAAAGACTCGTTTGGAAGCATTCAGTGATGGCGTGATCGCGGTCATCATCACGATCATGGTGCTGGAGATGAAAGTACCGCACGGTTCGGATTGGCAGTCGCTGCAACCGTTACTGCCGGTCTTTCTGAGTTACGTGCTCAGCTTTGTCTACATCGGCATCTACTGGAACAACCATCACCATATGTTGCATACATTGCAACATGTCAACGGTCGTGTGTTGTGGGCGAATCTGCATCTGCTGTTCTGGTTGTCGCTGGTGCCGTTCGTGACCGGCTGGATGGGCGAGAACCATTTCGCCGCGCTGCCCACTTCGCTATACGGGGTGGTGCTGTTCATGGCGGCGATGGCTTACTTGATATTGCAGAACTGCATCATCTCGGTCAGCGGCGGAAAGGATGCGCTGTTGGCCAAAGCGGTAGGGCATGATCGCAAGGGTAAGGCCTCGCAATTGATGTATGCCATCGCAATCCCGGCGGCTTTCTGGAATCAATGGCTGTCCGATGCGCTCTACGTCGCGGTCGCTGTCATGTGGCTGATCCCCGACAAGCGCATCGAGCGGGTCATTGCCGAATAACATCGCCATCATCACAGAATCGGGAGACGCGTAATGCAGATTTGGGTGGATGCCGATGCGTGTCCCAAGGTCATCAAGGAAATCCTGTTTCGTGCCGCGGAAAGGCGGCAGATTCTACTGACGCTGGTAGCGAACAAGCTGCTCTATTGCCCGCCTTCGCAATATATCCGCGCCCTGCAGGTACCGGCGGGTTTCGATGTGGCCGATAACAAGATCGCCGACTTGGTCGAGCAGGGTGACCTGGTGATTACCGCCGATATTCCGCTTGCCGCCGATGTGATCGCGCGTGGCGGCCATGCCTTGAATCCGCGCGGAGAGTTTTATACCAAAGACACGATCCAGGAGCGGCTGACGATGCGCAATTTCATGGATGGCCTGCGCGGCAGCGGTGTGGATACGGGCGGTCCGCCGACATTCAGCCAGGGCGACCGTCAGTCATTCGCGAACCAGCTGGATAAGTTTCTGGTCAAAAATGTTATTCATCCCGCGAATTCGAGGTGAGTTGAGCAAATTATTTGTTGCGTTTTTCTTGTTCTTGTCGCGTACCAGAAAGTGTCAAGGTATTCGCGCGGCACGGTTCGCCGGATAGTTGGTCTGGCGTGATGAACTAGCGTATGCTTTGCGTGTCCATCCGAACCGCAGGAGGTATGAAAATGAAACATGTTTTACGCAACCCAATCGGGCGCAACCCATTGGGTTATTTGACGATCATTGCAATGCTGCTAACAGCATGCGCCACAACTCAGCTTAACACCGTCTGGAAAGACCCAAACTATCAGGCGCGCCCCGCCAAGATCATGGTCATCGGGGTGGCCAGAAATCCGATCAACAGGAGACTCTTCGAGGATGAGTTTGTCTCGCAACTCAAGGCTCGCGGGACGGATGCGATCGCGAGCTATACCGTCCTGCCCGACAGGCAGCAGGATGATCACGTGGCCATCGCCGCCAAGGTGAAAGAGCTGGGAGCCGACACGATACTCATCACCAGGCTGGTGAGCAAAAAGATCGTGCAAACTTATGTGTCTGGAACTGCTTATTTCCCGCCGCCTTATTACGGTTCATGGCCTGACTATTATGGGTATGGCTATAACTATATGTATACGCCGGGCTATATCGCCGAGGACGAGTATGCCGTCATCGAGACCAATCTGTATGAAGCCCGAAGCGACAAGCTGGTCTGGGCCGCTTCTTCTGAAACAGGTATCAGCGATTCGGATCTGAGTGTCATCCAGGGTTACATCGCGGTCATGGTGAAGAACATGATCGGACTGGGATTGCTGGGCAAATAACCCAACTTTCACACGTGCGTTAGCAGTGCCCGTTTGATTCTCCAGCCTGATCAAAATCTGGGCGTTTCAAACTCCGGGCGTATCAAATAAAAGGCAGGCATGGCAAAAGCAAAAACGATTTATTCCTGCACCGAGTGCGGCGGACAGGTACCGAAATGGCAGGGGCAGTGTCCGCATTGCGATGCGTGGAACACGCTGGTGGAGAGTGTGGCAGAGGTGGCGGTGAGCGGGAAGAATCGTTTCAGCGCGCTGGCGGCAACAGGCAAGGTGCAGATGCTCGCCGAGGTGGCTGCAACAGAAGTACCGCGCACGCCCACCGGCATCGCCGAATTTGATCGCGTGCTGGGCGGCGGGCTGGTGCAGGGCGCAGTGGTGCTGATCGGCGGCGACCCCGGCATCGGCAAATCCACGCTGCTGTTGCAGACGCTGGCGCATCTCTCTACGCATAAAAAAGTACTGTATGTCAGCGGCGAGGAATCGACGCAGCAGATCGCTTTGCGCGCCAAGCGCCTGGTGCTGGATGCGCGCGGGATGCATCTGCTGGCGGAGATACAGCTGGAAAAGATCCAGGCGGCCATCGCTCATGAGAAGCCTGACGTGGTGGTGATCGATTCGATCCAGACCGTGTATTCCGAGCAACTGACTTCCGCGCCCGGCTCGGTGTCGCAGGTGCGCGAATGCGCGGCGCAACTCACCCGCGTCGCCAAGAGCACTGATGTCACCATGATATTGGTCGGGCACGTCACCAAGGAAGGTGCGCTGGCCGGGCCGCGCGTGCTGGAACACATCGTGGACACGGTGCTGTATTTCGAGGGTGATACCCATTCCAGTTTCCGTCTGGTGCGCGCGTTCAAAAACCGCTTCGGTGCGGTGAATGAACTCGGCGTGTTCGCGATGACCGAGAAAGGCTTGCGCGAAGTGAGCAATCCATCCGCGCTGTTCCTGTCGCAGCATGGCGCGCAGGTGGCCGGTTCGTGCGTGATGGTGACGCAGGAGGGCACGCGTCCGTTGCTGGTCGAGATACAGGCGCTGCTCGACGAGGCGCACTCACCCAGTCCGCGCCGCCTGTCATTGGGTCTGGAGCAGAACCGCCTGGCGATGCTGCTGGCCGTGCTGCACCGCCATGCGGGCATCGCCTGTTTTGATCAGGACGTGTTCATCAATGCGGTGGGCGGGGTGAAGATCACCGAGCCGGGCGCCGACCTCGCGGTGCTGCTCGCCATCGTGTCCTCGCTCAAGAACAAACCGCTGCCGGAAAAACTGGTCGTGTTCGGTGAAGTCGGCCTTGCCGGGGAAATTCGCCCGGTACAACGCGGTCAGGAACGTTTGAAAGAGGCCGCCAAGCTGGGCTTCACGCAGGCGATCATCCCCAAGGCGAATGCGCCGAAACAAAAGATTGCCGGCATGGAAATCATCGCGGTGGAGCGGGTGGAGGAGGCGGTCGACAGGATGAGGTAGAGGCACGGTGTGCCGTGTTCCTACATTGTTGTGTTGTTAGTTGTATCGCGTTAAAGTGCGGATGCTCGAAAAAAATAAATCTGGAGACGAAACTATCATGGCATTAACTCTTCTGGTGGCACTGGCGATATTCATCATGCTCGCGTTTTTCCGCGCCTCGATCACCAGCTGGGTGTTGGCAATGATGGTGATTGTGCCGGTGATCTCGATACAGGCGAGCTTTTCGGACGACGTGTTGATGGTGGTTGGCGGCGTGCTGCTGTTGTTTATCGTGTTCTTCGGAATTCCTGTCCTGCGCCGTAACGTGGTGAGCGGAGCAGTGCTTAAAGTATTCCGCAAAATCCTCCCTCAAATTTCTGCCACAGAACAGGAAGCGATCGATGCCGGCACGGTTTGGTGGGATGGCGAATTGTTCAGCGGCAATCCGGATTGGGACAAGCTGCTGGCCTTTCCAAAGTGCGGAATAAGTGCGCGGGAACAAGCCTTTCTCGACAACGAAGTCGAACAGCTGTGTGCGATGCTGGACGACTGGGACATCACGCACAATCGCGCCGACCTTCCCCCCGAAGTCTGGCAGTTCATCAAGGACAAGGGTTTCTTCGGCATGATCATTCCGAAGCGTTACGGCGGGCTGGAATTTTCCGCGCAGGCGCATTCGGCAGTGGTGAGCAAAGTGGCATCGCGTAGCGGCACGGGTGCGGTGACGGTGATGGTGCCGAATTCCCTCGGGCCGGCCGAACTGTTGTTGCACTACGGCACGGACGAGCAAAAGGAAAAATATTTGCATCGTTTGGCCAAGGGCCTGGAAGTGCCTTGCTTCGCGTTGACCGGCCCGTTCGCCGGTTCCGATGCCGGCGCGATTCCCGATTACGGCGTGGTGTGCCACGGTGAGTTTGCCGGTCAGCAGAACGTGCTGGGTATACGCATGACCTGGGAGAAGCGCTATATCACGCTGGCTCCGGCGGCCACGCTGCTCGGTCTGGCTTTCAAGCTGTATGACCCGGAACGCCTGCTCGGCGGAGAAACCAGTCGCGGCATCACCCTCGCGCTGATTCCCACCGATACCCCGGGTGTGCAGATCGGTCGGCGTCATTTTCCGCTGAATTCCGCCTTTTTGAACGGCCCGACGCAGGGCAAGGATGTGTTCATCCCGATGGATTACATCATCGGCGGCACATCACGCGTGGGGCAGGGCTGGCGCATGCTGATGGAATGCCTGGCGGCAGGCCGTTCGATCTCATTGCCGGCCAGCAGCATCGGCGGCATGAAGCTGGTCACGCGTACCTGCGGTGCATATGGCCGGGTGCGCAAACAATTCAAGGTACCGGTCGGGAAATTCGAGGGCGTGGAAGAGCCATTGGCGCGCATCGGCGCTCACACCTATATGGTCGATGCGGCACGCCGTTTCACCGCGTTGGCAGTGGACTTGGGCGAAAAACCGTCGGTGATTTCAGCCATCGTCAAATACCATTCCACAGAGCGTTGCCGCATCGTCATCAACGACGCGATGGATGTGCACGGCGGCAAGGGCATCAGCCTCGGACCGGACAATTATCTGGGGCGCTTTTACCAGCAGATGCCGGTCGCCATCACCGTGGAAGGCGCGAATATCCTGACGCGCACGCTGATGATCTTCGGCCAGGGCGCAATCCGTTCTCATCCCTATGTGCTGAAAGAAATCGCCGCCACGCAAGATCGTGACCATAACCGGGCCCTGCACCTATTCGACGAGGCGCTGTTCGGACACATCACGTTTGCATTGAGCAATGCCGCGCGCAGCCTGGTGTTCGGGTTGACCGGCGGTCGTGGCATTGAAACACCCGAGGGGATCGAAACCCACCGCTACTACCAGCAATTGACGCGCTTCTCGGCAGCTTTTGCGTTGAGCGCGGATGTGGCCATGGCCGTGTTGGGCGGTGCGTTGAAGCGGCGCGAGAAGATCTCTGCGCGTCTGGGTGATGTATTGAGCCTGCTGTATTTATGCTCGGCGGCGTTGAAACGCTTCGAAGACGATGGTCGTCCCGCCGAAGATCTGCCTTTGCTGGATTGGGCTATGCAAGACGCGCTGTACAATATCCAGCAAGCTTTCAACGGCGTGATCCAGAATTTCCCGAACGCCTTGGTGCGGGGGTTGCTGAGCATTCTGATCTTCCCGCTGGGACGGTGTTTTTCTCCTCCATCCGATCATCTCGGACATCAGATCGCCACGCTGCTGATGCAACCCGGCGCGGCGCGCGATCGTTTGACTGCCGGAATATACATACCGGACGATGAGCAGGATGCGGTGGGTGCGTTGGAAGCAGCACTCGAAAGTACTTTGGCTAGTGAGCCGTTGCTGGTCAGGCTGGAAGAAGCACGCAAGGCGGGCAAGCTGAAAGCACTCGAGGAATTGTTGCGCATCGCCGAAGCGCGTGACCAGGGCATTATTACTGCGGGCGAAGCTTTGCAATTGGAGCGCGACTACGCGTTGCGCCGCAAGGTCATCATGGTGGATGATTTTGCCCCTGGGCAGTTGCGGGCGGCGGTTGGATAAATAGGGTGATTGAAAAATCATCCGGGCGTGCTGGCATGGTGACGGGCTTAAGTGTTGTACATGGGATATCCAAGCCCGGATTTGCGATCAGCTGTTTTACTGCTTGTCTGCTTAAAACGCTTCCCGTGACTGTGCTGCGGGGAAAGCCTCTTGCTTGCATGTGAATCATAAGTAACCGGAAATGGTTGGTCTGCGGTGCATGCGCGATAGCTGACGATACGATCGGTGATGCCGGGCACTCGTCGAATGGGTTCGGGACAGATATGCTGGCTCTATGACTAAACCGAATGGGATCCTGGCAATGAATGATCTGCGCGGCAAAACAATTTTCATCACCGGTTCCAGTCGCGGCATCGGGCGGGAGATCGCGTTGCGTTGCGCGCGCGATGGCGCGAAGGTGGTGATCACCGGCAAGACGGTCAAGCCACATGCCAAATTGCCCGGCACGATACACACGGTTGCCGACGAAGTGCTGCAAGCGGGCGGGCAGGCATTGGCGATCCAGCTCGATGTGCGCGATGAGCAGGCGATCGAGGCGGCGGTGGTGCAGGTCGTCGAGAAGTTCGGCGGCATCGATGTGCTGGTCAACAACGCCAGTGCGATCAGCATGAGCGGCACGCTGGGAACGCCCGCCAAAAAGCTCGACCTGATGTGGGACGTGAACATGCGCGCGACCTTTCTGGCATCACAAGCGTGCATCCCTTATCTCAAACAGGCGGCCAACCCGCACATCCTGACGTTGTCGCCGCCGCTCAATCTGGATGCCAAATGGTTCGCGCCGCACCTGGCTTATACGATGTCGAAATATGGCATGAGTCTGTGCACGCTGGGCATGGCGCGCGAATTCGCCGCCAATGGCGGCGGGGCTAAAGGCATAGCGGTGAATTGCCTGTGGCCGCGCACCACGATCGCCACCGCCGCGATCGAATTCAACTTTCCCGAGGCGGTGCTGCGCGCTTCGCGCAAACCTGCCATCATCGCTGATGCGGCGCATGTGATTCTGACGCGCGACAGCCGCACTTGCAGCGGGAATTTTTTCATTGACGAAGAGGTGTTGCGCGAAGCGGGAGTGAGCGATTTCGAACGCTATGCGGTGTCGCCGGGTACTCCGCTGTTCAATGATTTGTTTCTTGGCTAGTTCTTGTTTTAGTTTTTTGGGGGTGATTGGATGCAGATTCAAGCAATGGATGTGATCACGCCGGAGCAGGCAGGCACCCTGCACGGGTTGTTTGTGGAGCGCGTGCGCCGCACGCCGGACAAAGTTGCCTATCGTCATTTTGTACAGAATGTCTGGTGCGACATCACCTGGCGGGAGATGCGCGACGAAGTGGCGCGCTGGCAGGCGGCGCTGGCCGGGTTGAAGTTGCAGCGCGGTGATCGTGTCGCGATCATGCTGCGCAACTGCCCGCAGTGGGTAATGTTCGACCAGGCGGCGATGTCGCTCGGTTTGGTGGTCGTGCCGCTGTATACCGTGGACCGTCCGGACAACACCGCATACATCATCAACGATGCCGGCGTGAGGGCGCTGTTGTTTGAAACCGCAGAGCAATGGCAAGCACTGTGCACGGTTCGCGATCAACTTGGCGGTGTGGTGCGTTTCGTGAGCATCGATAAACTATCCAACGGGGATGATCCGCGCCTGAAGTCCATGGCGGAATTCCTGCCGCCTGCCGCGCAGTTGCAGCCCGCGCTGCCTTGCCAGATGAACGAACTGGCCAGCATCATCTATACATCAGGCACCACCGGCAAACCCAAAGGCGTGATGCTGAGCCATGCCAATATGCTCAGCAATGCCCATGCCTGCCTGGATACTTTTATCGTGCGCGGCGATGATCTGCTGTTGTCTTTCCTGCCGCTGTCGCACACTTTCGAGCGCACGCTGGGCTATTACCTGACTGTGATGACGGGCTCTACCGTAGCCTTTGCGCGTTCCATTCCGCTGTTGTCGGAGGACTTGCAAACCATCCGTCCGACTATGCTGATTTCCGTGCCGCGCATTTACGAACGCGTCTATGGCGCAATCAAGGCCAAGCTGGACGAAGGTTCGCCGCTCAAACGCACGCTGTTCAACCTGGCGGTGAAAACCGGCTGGTCGCGCTTTCTGTGCCAGCAGGGGCGGGGACCATGGAAGGTCTCTTTTCTGTTCTGGCCGATCTTGCAAAAACTGGTCGCGCAAAAGGTCCTCGATAAATTGGGCGGCCGTATGCGCGTCGCGATCAGTGGAGGGGCCGCGCTCGCACAGGAAGTATCGCGGGTTTTCGTCGCCTTGGGATTGCCTGTGGTGCAGGGCTATGGCCTGACAGAGACCAGCCCGGTGATTTCCGGCAATCATCTGGAAAATAATTTTCCGGACAGTGTAGGCCAACCGATACGCGATGTGCAGGTGCGCATCGGCGAGCAGAACCAGCTATTGGTGAAAGGTCCGAATGTGATGTTGGGCTACTGGAACAATCCCGAAGCGACCAGGGCGACGATCGATGCCGATGGCTGGCTGAATACCGGCGATACGGTGGGCATCAGCGACACCGGACACATCTATATCACCGGACGCATCAAGGAAATCATCGTCATGTCGAATGGCGAAAAAGTTCCGCCGGGCGATATGGAACAAGCGATCCTGCGCGACTCGCTGTTCGATCAGGTGATGGTCTTTGGCGAGGCGCATTCTTACCTGGTCGGGCTGATCGTGCTTAATCCCACAGCATGGCCGAAATTCGCGCAGCAGGTCGGCGTACGACCAGATATGCCGGAATCGCTGACGGATAGCCGGGTGCAAGCCGAAGTGCTGAATCGCATCGCGCCCCATCTGAGCGGCTTTCCGGGCTATGCCAATGTGCACCGCGCGTTGCTGTTGCTGGAGCCCTGGAGTGTGGAGAATGGACTGCTCACGCCCACGCTGAAGCTCAGACGCACCGAGGTGGCCAAGCGATTTGCCGGCGAGATCAAACAACTTTATGAAGGACACAAACGTGGATGAACATCAGAACACCACCCTGCCGCAGCGCGAGCCGACCATCCGTGTGGTGGCGATGCCTTCCGATGCCAGTTACACCGGCGACATCTTCGGTGGTTGGCTGATGGGGCAGGTGGACATCGCGGGCAGCATCCCGGCATTGCACCGGGCCAAGGGCCGTGTTGCAACAGTAGCGGTGAATTCTTTCGTGTTCAAGCAGCCGATCTTCATCGGTGACGTGGTGAGTTTCTACACCAGGATCGTGAAGGTGGGGACGACGTCGATCACCGTCGATGTCGAAGTCTACGCGCAGCGTGATCCGGCCAAGCCGTTTTGCGTCAAGGTGACTGAGGCGGTACTGACTTATGTGGCGGTAGACGAGAATCGCAAGCCGCGCCCTGTGCCACCGGCGGATTGAAAATAGATGTAGGGCGGGTTGTGCCCGCCGGATTGAGTTGTCGGGCGAGCTTTGCATAGCCATTCGGCTAGGTCACCAAAAGACGGTGACATAAGCCGCTGGTTAAGCCCGACCTACGAATATGACAGGAGAAAAAAATGAACGAAAATTTTCATATCCGCAAAGTAGCGGTGCTCGGCGCAGGCGTCATGGGTGCGCAGATCGCCGCGCATTTGGTGAACGCCAATGTCGAGACGCTGCTGTTCGAATTACCCGCTAAAGACGGTGATCCCAACGGCAATGTGAACAAGGCGCTGGAAGGATTGAAAAAGCTCGATCCCAGCCCATTGGCCAGTCCCGCCAAGCTCACCTGCATCCAGGCCGCCAACTACGAACAGCATCTGGAAAAACTGCGCGAATGCGATCTGGTGATCGAGGCGATCGCCGAGCGCATGGACTGGAAGTCAGACCTGTACCGCAAGGTCGCGCCACACCTGGGCGCGCAGACTATCTTTGCCAGCAACACTTCCGGCCTGTCCATCAACAAGCTCGCTGAAGCGTTCCCGGAAAACTTGCGCCACCGTTTCTGCGGTATTCACTTCTTCAATCCGCCGCGCTACATGCACCTGGTCGAGCTGATCCCCTGCACCGGCACCGAAGCATTGCTGCTCGATCAGCTGGAAGAATTCCTCGTCTCCACGCTGGGCAAGGGCGTGGTGCGCGCCAAGGACACACCCAATTTCATCGCCAACCGCATCGGCGTGTTTTCGATGCTGGCCACCCAGCACCACGCACGCGCATTCAACCTAGGCTTCGACACCGTGGATGCGCTCACCGGGCGTTATCTCGGGCGTCCCAAGAGTGCCACCTTCCGCACGCTGGACGTGGTCGGCCTCGACGTGTTCGCGCACGTGGTCAATACGATGCGCGAGAACCTCACCGACGATCCGTGGCACAAGCATTTCGAATTGCCGAACTGGATGAACCGGCTGGTGGATCAGGGCGCGCTGGGGCAGAAGACCAGGCGCGGCATCTACCAGAAGATCGGCAAGGAAATCCGTGTGCTCGATCTGCACACCGAGGAGTATCGCCTCTCCGACAGCGAGGTGGATTACGGCGTGAAAGACATCCTGCGCGAACGCGACTGGGCGAAGAAGCTTGCCGGGCTGCGCAGCAACCCGCATCCGCAGGCGAAATTCCTGTGGGCGACGTTCCGCGACGTGTTCCATTACTGTGCGCTGCAACTCGAGAGCATCGCCAACAACGCGCGCGACCTCGACTCCGCCGTGTGCTGGGGTTTCGGCTGGGACAGCGGTCCGTTCGAGATCTGGCAGGCGGCTGGCTGGCAACAAGTGGCCGGCTGGATCAGCGCGGATATTGTCGCAGGCAAGGCGATGTCCGATGCACCGCTTCCCGCCTGGGCCACCGATCCTTCACGCACCGGCGTGCATACCCCGCAGGGCTCCTATGCGCCTGCCGGCAACAGCTATCAGGCGCGCTCCAGCTTGCCGGTGTATCGCCGCCAACTATTTCCCGACCGATTGCTCGGCGAATCTATTCAATACGGTGAGACCGTCTTTGAGACCGATGATATTCGCATGTGGCACACCGGCGACGACATCGCGATCCTCAGCTTCAAATCCAAGATGCACGCCATCAGCAACGAAGTGCTGGACGGCATACTGCGTGCAATCGCCGAGGCCGAGGCGCATTTCACCGCACTGATCATCTGGCAAACCGAAGCGCCGTTCTCCGCCGGGGCGCATCTGCTGCAACTGATGCAGGGCGTGCAGGAAGCCGGCGACGCGCCTTCCGCCGGATTGTTGGACAAATTCAAGGGCGCGGCGCAGCGCGTGAAATACACCATCGCGGGCGGCGGTGGTTTGGGCGAGATCGTCAACGCCGCAGCGGGCAACGTGCCGCGCGTGGAAGACGTGGTCGCCAAATTCCAGCAAGTCTCGCTGCGCCTGAGATACGCGCAGGTGCCCACCATCGCGGCGGTGTACGGCCTGGCGCTCGGCGGCGGCTGCGAATTCTCCATGCACTGCACGCGGATTGTTGCCGCGCTGGAAAGCTACATCGGCCTGGTCGAAGTCGGCGTCGGCGTATTGCCCGCAGGCGGCGGCAGCAAAGAGATGGCGCTGCGCGCGGCGAATGAAGCCAGAGGCGGCGACATCTTCCCCTACCTCAAACGCTACTTCCAGAACATCGCGATGGGCGAAGTTGCCAAGAGCGCCGAGCTCGCGCGCGACATGGGCTACCTGCGGCCGTCGGATCGCATCGTGCTCAACCAGTATGAATTGCTGCACGTCGCCAAAGAAGAAGCCAAAGCGCTCACCGCCACAGCCTACCGTCCGCCATTGCAGCCGCGCCAGATACCCGTGGCCGGACGCCCCGGCATCGCCACCCTCAAGGCCGCGATGGTCAACATGCTCGAAGGCGGCTTCATCTCCGAACACGATTACAACATCGGCTGCCGCATCGCCGAGACGATGTGCGGCGGCGATGTGGAAGCGGGCAGCATGGTGGACGAGCAATGGCTGCTCGATCTCGAACGCAAGAATTTCATGGAATTGCTGGCGACGGACAAGACCAGGGCGAGGGTGGAATATATGTTGAAGAATGGGAAGCCACTGCGGAACTGACGAAAAACTGCTGCGCTTGACATAACTTTGTTGCTCAAGGATTCGGAATTCTCATTTACTCATTTGTAAACTCCGCTTCCTCATCCTTTCGCGCCGCGTTCTGTCATCGCTCGCGACGTTTTCTGCAATGCTATATGAGGTGTTGTGATGTTTCTTGGAATTGACCGAATTACTGAAATGGTATTTGAAGGTAATAGTTATTATGGTGGTCATATTGTCTGGCCATATCCAATATTGACACCAGCCAAATTTATTTTGGCTTCAGAAAATA
>JADGRM010000189.1 GCA_017880945.1 Gallionella sp.
CCGGACAACGGCGACATCGTGGCGCAGCAGGCGGTGCCTATCCTGCCCAACGATACTGCGCTGCAGGTGTTCCAGAAAGTGACTGTGGCGGCGGAGATGGCGTTGAATGACTGCCTGCCGGATCTGCTGGCAGGGCGTGCAAAAGCGCTGAAGCAGGACTTGAGCAAGGGCGCTTATTTCGGCGGACGCAAGGCCGAAGACGGTATTATCGACTGGACCAAATCCGCGCAGGAACTACACAATCTGGTGCGCGCCGTAGCGCCGCCCTATCCGGGTGCGACTACCCGGTTGATGAACAAACCTATGCGCATCTTGCAAACGCTGGTGACGAAATGCACAGCGGCCGGAAAAGAGCAGCCAGCCTTCTATGTGAAAGAGGGCAAGGCGTATGCGATCTGCGGGCAGGGTGTGTTGCGTGTGGTACGCTTTGAGCTGGATGGCATCGCAATGAGCGCGGCGGAATTTGCGACGCGCTTCGGCGCGGCAAGATTTGAATTTAATTATTAAGGAAATGAAAATGAAAAAAGTATTGATACTCGGCGTGAACGGCTTTATCGGTCACCATCTTTCCAACCGCATTCTGGCCACGACCGATTGGGAAGTGTACGGCATGGACATGAGCACAGACCGCATCAGCGACCTGATCGGCAAGCCGCGTTTCCATTTCTTCGAGGGCGACATCACGATCAACAGGGAGTGGGTCGAGTACCACGTCAAGAAGTGCGATGTGATCCTGCCGCTGGTCGCGATCGCCACGCCCTCCACGTATGTGAAGCAGCCGCTGCGCGTGTTCGAGCTGGACTTCGAGGCCAATCTGCCCATCGTTCGCGCGTCGGTGAAGTACGGCAAGCATCTGGTGTTCCCTTCCACTTCGGAAGTATATGGCATGTGCCACGACGAGGAATTCGACCCGGAAGAGTCCGAGTTGATCTGCGGCCCGATCAACAAGCCGCGCTGGATATATTCCTGCTCCAAGCAACTGATGGATCGCGTGATCTGGGGCTACGGCATGGAAGGATTGAACTTCACGCTGTTCCGCCCGTTCAATTGGATCGGCGCCGGGCTGGATTCTATTCATACTGCAAAAGAAGGCAGTTCGCGTGTGGTCACGCAGTTCCTCGGCCACATCGTGCGCGGCGAGAACATCAGCCTGGTGGATGGCGGTCATCAGAAACGCGCCTTCACTTATGTCGACGACGGCATCGCCGCGCTGATGAAAATCATCGCCAATAAGGACGGTATCGCCACCGGCAAGATTTACAACATCGGCAATCCGGTGAACAACTTCTCGATTCGCGACCTGGCCGACATGATGTTGAAGCTGGCGAACGAATATCCTGAATACCAGGCATCGGCCAAGAAAGTGAAGATCGTCGAAACCACTTCTGCTGCGTACTACGGCAAAGGCTATCAGGACGTGCAGAACCGTGTGCCGAAGATCACCAACACCTGCGAGGAGCTGGGCTGGAAGCCGACCATCAACATGGCCGACACCTTGCGTAATATTTTTGACGCGTATCGTGGTCAGGTTGCGGAAGCACGCGGTCTTGTCGACTAAAAAGCAGGACTGAGGTACGAGGACTGGGGACTGAGTAAAGTCCGCTGCTCCGCCTTTATCTCAGTCCTTTTCCCTCAGTCCTCAGTCCTTTTTATTATGAAACTTGCCCTAAAAATCGATGTGGATACCTACCGCGGTACCCGCGAAGGCGTGCCGCGTCTGGTCGAAGTGTTGCAGCGCCATAACGCGCAGGCCACATTTTTTTTCTCGCTCGGCCCCGATCACACCGGGCGTGCGATCAAACGCGTATTCCGCCCCGGCTTTCTCGGCAAGGTTTCACGCACCTCCGTGGTGGAGCACTACGGCATCAAGACCCTGCTGTATGGCACGCTGTTGCCCGCGCCGGATATCGGCAAGAAATGCGCGGACATCATGCGCATGGTGCGCGTGGCCGGTTTTGAGGTCGGCATCCATTGCTACGACCACATCCGCTGGCAGGATCATGTCGCGGTCAAGGATGCAGTATGGACTCGTTGCGAAATGCAGCTGGCTGTGGACAGGTTCACCGAGATATTTGGCGAGGCGCCCAAGGCGCATGCCGCAGCAGGCTGGCAGATGAACCGCCATGCGTTGCGCCTGACGCAGCAACTGGGCTTCGATTACAGTTCCGACACGCGCGGCACGCATCCTTTCATTCCCACCGTAAACGCCGAGATCATCGCCTGCCCGCAACTGCCTACCACCTTGCCGACGCTGGACGAGTTGATGAACCGCGACGGCATCACGCTGGACAATATTGCACAACACATCCTGAAGCTAACTGAAGTGCCGTCCGCTACCGGTCATGTGTACACGCTGCATGCCGAGTTGGAAGGCGGGAAATGGCTGCCGATATTCGAACAGTTGTTGCAGGGCTGGCAGGCGCAGGGCTATGAACTGGTATCGATGCGGCAATATCTGCAAGGGCTGGATGTGGCTGCACTGCCGCGTCATGAGGTGGTGATGCGCGAGGTGGAAGGACGCGTCGGCACGCTGGCTGTTCAGGGAGATTAATCAGCCTTCACGGCCGATGCCGTGATATTCGATGCCCAGCGCGGCGACGCCGGCAGGTTCGAACAGATTGCACCCGTCAAAAATCACCGGCTGTTTCAGACGTGCCTTGATGACATTGAAGTCCGGGCTTTTGAAGGCTTTCCTGCTGCCGGATCATAGGCGGCAAACGTCGCATTTGCCTTTCCAGAGCCTGTTTAGTCCTTACCAAACAAATCACGACTGTAAATCTTGTCTGGCACGTCCCGGATGTCGTCAGTAATGCGGTTGGCAACGATGATGTCGGACTCTTTTTTGAATTGAGCCAGGTCATTCACCACTCTGGAGTGGAAAAATTCCGCCTCCTTAAGCGCAGGTTCATAAACAATGACCTCGATACCCTTGGCTTTGATGCGTTTCATGATGCCCTGGATGCTGGAGGAACGGAAGTTGTCGGAGCCGCTCTTCATGACCAGGCGGTGAATGCCGACTACCCTCGGGTTGCGCTTGACGATGCTGTTTGCAATAAAATCCTTGCGCGTGGTGTTGGACTCGACGATGGCATGGATCAGGTTTTGCGGGACATCCTGATAGTTGGCGAGCATCTGTTTTGTGTCTTTGGGCAGGCAATAGCCGCCGTAACCAAATGAAGGGTTGTTGTAGTGATCTCCGATGCGCGGGTCGAGGCTTACCCCCTGGATGATCTGCTTTGTATCAAGCCCGTGAGTGGCCGCATAGGTGTCGAGTTCGTTGAAGTAGGCCACGCGCATCGCGAGGTAGGTGTTGGCGAAAAGCTTGATCGCCTCGGCCTCGGTCGAGTCGGTAAACAGCGTGGGGATGTCTTTCTTGATGGCACCTTGCTTGAGCAGATCAGCAAAGGTCTCGGCGCGTTTCGAGCGCTCGCCGATGACGATGCGCGAGGGATGCAGGTTGTCGTACAGCGCACGGCCTTCGCGCAAGAATTCGGGCGAGAAAATCAGGTTGTCGCAATTGAATTTGGCGCGGGTTTTAACGGTGTATCCGACGGGAATGGTGGATTTGATCACCATCACTGCATGTGGGTTGATGCTCATGACATCCTGAATCACTGACTCGATGGACTTGGTATTAAAGTAGTTGGTCTCCGGGTCGTAGTCTGTCGGCGTGGCGATGATTACATAGTCAGCCCCGGTATAGGCTTCGCGTTTGTCCAAGGTTGCTTTAAGGTTGAGGGTCCGGTGGCTTAGATAATCCTCAATCTCTGCATCTTCAATGGTTGACTGCTTGCGGTTAAGCATTTCGACCTTTTCAGGAACGATGTCGATTGCAACCACCTCATTGTGTTGGGCAAGCAGGACAGCGTTGGAAAGACCTACGTAACCGGTACCGGCAATGGCAATTTTCATAGCACCTGACTTTCAAAAAATAGGCGTGCATTATGCCGCAGAATGAACCGGAGGTCAGCCGCCTTCCATGTTTCCGAGGAGTGATTGATATATCGCCAGGTCGCTCGCCGAATAGCAGCAGAAGATCACTTCGCGCAG
>JADGRM010000190.1 GCA_017880945.1 Gallionella sp.
GGCACGCGCGACAGCGCGAGTATCCAGATCACCACGCTGAGCGCATAACAGCACAGCGCGACGAAGATGTGCCACTCGGTCGCCAGCTTCCAGCCTATCGGCACGATATTCTCCATGCTGAACTCAAAATAGCCGATGCTGTTTGTGCCCGCCTTCATCAGTATCTGCGCGGCGGCGTTGAGCATCACGCCGGTGAAAATGAGGCCGAAGCTGATCAGGTTCATTTTAAACCTCTGAGAAATATCATGCGCATTGCTGATCTCATGGCCTGCTCACCACGATGTATTGAGGATCTTCGTAAATAATCTTCATGTCAAAATTGAGTTGTTTGAGTCGCGTGTATGTATCCACCGGCATGATCGCCAGCGCCGCCGGTTGCGCCTGCCAGATCTTCGCGAAGCTGGCGTAATCCGGTATCCAGCGCTGCGGTTCCTGCATGATACCGAATGCCATCTCATCCTGATACTGCACCAGAGTGAAAGTGCGCTTCAGATAAAACGGCAAGGTCTGCTCGTAGGTATTCACCGAATAGAACGGTTCGTCCGCCTTGACGTAGGGGCGTATCGCATCGGCTATGAAATAGGCGGAGCGCTCTTTTGCGATCGTGTTGTAGCCGGACGTTCCCAGCTGCGCGGCCAGCAATGAACTGAACGCCAACACCAGCACCGCTGCCTGCCTTGGCGCTTTGTCAGCATGCGGGCGACGCAGCAAAACCAGCGCTGCTATCACTCCCAGCAACCAGACCAGCGCTGCCGCGAACAGCCACCAGGCATATGCACTGTATCCCTGCACTTGCAGTGGCGTGTCTGCCAGCCGCGCGGTAAAAGGCGCCAACCCCACTGCCAGCAGCATCAGTGGCAACATCGGGGCGATCATCCAGAACAATCTGCGCGTATCCATTGTTGCAAGTTGCCTGCCCATCAGCAGCGCCAGTGCCGGAAACATAGGCAATAGATAGGACGGCAGCTTGGAACCGGAGACGGTGAAGAACAGGTAGATGAACACCGCCCAGACCAGCAGGAATCGCGCGGCATTGAATGCCTTGTCCGGCAACTTGCTGCCGCGCCATGTCTTGATCAAGGTATCGAACATCAGCACCGTCCACGGCAACATGCCCAACAGCAGGATCGGGACGAAGTAATACCAGGGCTGATAGCGCCCCAGATCTTTGGTGGTGAAGCGCGTGTAGTGTTCGTAGATGAAAAACTTCTGGAAAAATTCCGGATTTGCCTTCATCACCAGGTAGAACCACGGCGCGGTGATCAGCAGGAACACCGCCAGTCCGGCCAACCAGTGCATGCGCTTGAGCACGGAAAAATCGCGCTGCACTGCCATGTAGATGAACAGCGCGGCACCCGGCAACACCAGACCCATCAGGCCTTTGCTCAATACGGCCAGTGCAAGACCGGCCCATGCAAGCAGCATCCAGTTACGCTGTTTTCTCTTGTCGGTTTCGGATTGACCCAGCAACAAGCCGACTATGCCCAACGTGATAAAAAACGTGACGCCCATGTCCAGCGTGTTGATGTGCGCCATCAACGAATACAGCATACTGCTGCCCAGCAATATCGCGGCATAGTTCGCCGCCTCGCGCCCGAACAAACGCAACCCGGCGAACCACACCAGCAGAATGCCGGCAAAGCCGGTCAGCGCCGTCCACAGCCGCGAAGTCCATTGATGTTCACCGAACACGGTGTAAGCGGTGGCCGTCGCCCAATATTGCAGCGGCGGCTTCTCGAAATATTTCATTCCATTCAGGCGCGGTGTGGTCCAGTCGCCGCTGACCACCATTTCGCGCGGGATCTCGGCATAGCGGCCTTCGTCCGGCTTGATCAGTTTGCGGTATTCGAGATTTGCGAACCAGATCACTGCGACGGCAATGATCAACCAGCAAAGTTGCTTATTTGAAATGCGATTCATCGTTGCCTTAACCCTAAGAACCCAAGTTCGTAACCACGGAATACACGGAACACACGGAAAAAAGAAAAACCTGCATGGGACTTACCGCAGGGTAGTTGGGTTTTATAATCTCGCCCGATGTGTGAATGCTGGATATTGTGCAATTCATTTTATAAGTTCCGTGTGTTCCGTGTATTCCGTGGTTTGAGCAGTTTTTAAAATTATTTCTCTGTCCAACCGGCACGCAACTCGCTCGCGGCACGGAAGGTGTGTTCAAGTTGTGTAGCATCCCCAGCCGCAAGCGCTGCGTTGATCCGGTTCAATTCCGCGATGTAGATCTGCAATTCTTTCAGCAGGGCGACACGATTCGCCAGGCAGATGTCGCGCCACATCTCCGGCGAACTGGCGGCGATGCGGGTGAAATCGCGGAAGCCGCTGGCGGCGAAGGACAGCAGCAGATCGCGGTTGTCGCGTTGCGCCAGGTCGTGCACCAGCGCGAACGAGAGCAGGTGTGGCAGGTGGCTTACCGCAGCAAACACAGCATCATGCTCGGCATGGGTGAGCTGGTGAATATTCGCGCCACAGGCCTGCCACGCTGCTTGCACGCGCGCGACCGAATGCGCCGAGTTTTCCGGCAACGGGGTCAAGACCACATTTCTGCCCAGATACAAGTCTGCCCCCGCCGCTGCCGCCCCGCTCTGCTCGGCTCCGGCTATCGGATGCGCGGGAACGAACTGCGCCACTTTTTTCCCCAGGTGTGCATAGGCCTCGCGCACCACGTCGCTCTTGGTGCTACCGCCGTCGGTGACCAGCGTATGTGCGCCGAGGTGTGGCGCGATGCGCGCCATCAACTCCGCCATCTGCCCGACCGGGGTCGCCAGCAACACCAGGTCGGCATCGCGAACTTCGGCGACGTTCTGCCCGATGCGGTCGATGATGCCAAGTTGCCGGGCTTGTTGCAGATTGGCTGCGCTACGCCCGAAGCCGACCACCTCGCCGACCACACCCGCTTTGCGTAATGCCAGCGCGAACGAGCCGCCGATCAGGCCTACGCCGAAGATGACGATTTTTTTGAATTTTGGTTGTGTCATCGATATCTCCGTAGGGGCGGGTTTCAAACCAACGTACGGGCGGGTTTCAAACCCGCCCCTACAGACTGCGCCCGATCGCCTTGGCGATCCCACCCAATGTGCCCATCATATTTTTTAATTCCTGCGGGGTCAGCGCCTGATCCGCATCGCACCATGCCTCACAGGGATTCGGGTGCATCTCGACAAGCAGGCCGTCCGCACCGGCCGCAATCGCTGCTTGCGACAGTGCAGCAACCATCCAAGCCTTGCCGCCGGCGTGCGAAGGATCGACGATCACCGGCAAATGGGTCTCTTTTTTCAGCACCGGGATCGCGGTCACGTCCAGTACATTGCGGTAGTAGGTCTCGAAGGTGCGGATGCCGCGCTCGCAGAAGATGATGTTGTGGTTGCCGCCCGCCGCGATGTATTCCGCCGCCATCAGCCATTCCGAGATGGTCGCCGACATGCCGCGCTTCAGGATCACCGGCTTGTTGATGCGCCCCACTTCCTTGAGCAGGTCGAAGTTCTGCATGTTGCGCGTGCCAATCTGGATCACGTCCACGTCATATTCGAGGAAGGTGTCCAGCATGCGGATGTCCATCAGTTCGGTGACGATGGGCAGCTTGTATTTACTCGCCGCCTTGCGGAACATATCCAACCCTTCCACGCCCTTGCCCTGGAAGGTATAAGGACTGGTGCGCGGCTTGAATGCCCCGCCGCGCATCAGGCGGCAACCCGCCTCATGCACGAACCTGGCCGACAGATCCATCTGCTCCTGTGTCTCCACCGAACACGGTCCGGCGATGATCTGGATCTGATTGCCGCCCAACTTGATGCCGGCAATATCGACGACGGTGTTTTCCTTGTGCGATTCGCGCGACACGATCTTGTATTGTTTGGCGATGTGCATCGCCGACTCGACGCCCGGCAGCGGCGTGAACATTTCCTCGGTCAGCGGACTTTCATCGCCGATTGCGCCGATCACGGTGCGTTCGATGCCGCGCGATATGTTGGCCTTCAAGCCTGCTGCTTCAAGTCTGTTTACCACTACGCCGAT
>JADGRM010000191.1 GCA_017880945.1 Gallionella sp.
GGAAAATCTGATCTCGCAGACTGAATGACCGCTGCTGATTTTTTCGTCATTTCAATGACTGCAATGGAGAACATGCCGCGACCGTCGGGTGCTGGCCGATTGCGCCCGTTAGATTGCGCATATTCCAATGTCTGCTTCTCACTTGCAAGCGGTCGTTCAATTTCAGATGTGTGGCTAGCAGCTTCTGGCACATTTCTGCTATTCGCCAAAGTCCGCTTTGGGACAACGAACTAGCCGATGACGTGTACGCAATCGCGTCCGCTGCGCTTGGCGGAAAGCAATTCCTGATTGGCCAGTTCGATGAGTAGCTCTTCGGTGGTATCCCGATTCGGCAGGCGGTGGACGCCGCCGATGCTGATGGTGACCACTCCATGCGGGGAATCGCTGTGCGGGATGCTGAGCATGCGCACCTGTTCGCATAGTTTGCGTGCGTGCTGGCGCAGACCCTCTATATCGAAAGAGAACGACACGACGGCGAATTCTTCGCCGCCATATCGCGCCACGCAATCCGACGTGCGGACAAATGTTTTTGCGATGCAATCGCCCACCATGCGCAGACACTCGTCTCCCGCCGATTGCCCATAGCGTTCATTGAATTGCTTGAAATGATCCAGGTCTATCATCATCAGCGACATGCCGCTGTGGATGCGCCGTGCGACATGCAGCAGATTGGTAAATCGCTCTTCGAAATGGCGGCGATTGCTGATCCCTACCAACGGGTCGGTGTAGATCAAAGTACTCAGATGATTCTCCAGCAGCATTCTGTCCGTGGCATCTTTCTGTATGCCGATGAAATGGGTCAGCGTGCCTTCCGCATTGTGTACCGGAGAAAGACTGAGCTGACTCCAGAACATCGTGCCATCCTTGCGGTAATTGCGAAATGTGAGGACACAACCCTGACCTTTGGCGATAGCGGCGCGTATTGAGGCAATTTCCGGCTGCTCGGTATCGGCCCCGAACAGGACATGATAGCTCTTGCCAATGACTTCGCCGGATGTATAGCCGGTCAATTTTTCAAAACCCTCATTCACATAGATCAGCGGGAAATCCTGCTGCCGCGCATCGACGATGGTGATGCCGTCGCGCGATTCGTTCAGGGCTTGGGCGAGCAGGTCCCGGGAAATATTTTCTGCGGGTGAAATATTCACAGCGAGGTTCATGATGCTCCCTATTTTCCCTTGGATTCGTTCAAATTCCTTTCCAGCTCTGCCGCAGGCAAAAAGCCGGGAGATTGTGTTCCATTGGCAAAAATCAGATTCGGCGTGCCGTTGACGTGGAGTTTTTGGCCCAGGGCCAGCACCTTGTCGGTTTGGGTGGCGCAAGATGCTTTCGCGGGAGCGATTTCGCTCAACATCCAGTCGTCCCATGCCTTGATCGGATTCTTTGCACAAAGCACATTGCGCACGATCTCATCCGAACCGGGGAAGATCGGGTACATGAAAAAATACAGTGTGACATCGCTGACCTGGCTCAACTCCTTTTCCAGTTTTCTGCAGTAGCTGCAGTTGGGATCGGTAAAGATGGCCAACTTGCGTTTGCCGTTGCCCTTCACTTTTTTCACGGCAAGATCGAGCGGCAGCTTGTCGAAATCGATCGCGAACAAGATGCGGCGGCGCTCTTCACTCAGATCGCGGCGGCTTTTTGCTTCGATCACACTCCCCTCGAACAAATATTGCCCCTGCGCATCGGTGTATAAAAGCTGATCGTCGATGACAACCTCATACAGCCCTGCATACGGTGTTTTGACGATGTGTTCGATCTTGCCGATACTCGGGAACTTGCTTTGCAGCGATTGCCGGATCTCATTCTCGCCGGAATGCGCGGAAGGCATCAGGATGAGCAGGAACAAAGTGATGAGTATTTTCATGGGTGTTTTCTTTAAGTTAATTCAGGTCATTTAATTAATTCAGGGCGTGTTGCATCAACAATTTTTTCAGCGGCACGATGTGATTGGCGGCATTCAACCCCAGATTGCGCACTGCGCGCAACAGCGGAACGTCATTATTGAACAAATGCTTCAGGCCGTAAGTCGTCGCCTGTATCGCATAGATGTCTTCTTTGCGCCTTCGTTCATATCGGCGCAGCAATTGTGCATCACCGCAGTCGTTTTGCGCGCCGCGCTCCAGGAGTATCTGCGCCAGCTGGCGCGCATCGCGAAAGCCGGTATTCACACCTTGTCCGGCCAGCGGGTGCATGTTGTGTGCCGCATCGCCGATCAATGCCACGCGCGGCGCGCTGATCTGCGGCAAAACCAGCAGGCGCAACGGAAATGCGGCCGGTGGCGTAATGAGTTGCAGATTGCCGAATGCGTGCCGCGATGCGGTAGCGACTTGAGCACAGAGTTCATCATGCGACATCGCAAGCAGTTGCGCCGACTTTTCGTGACTGACCGACCACACCATCGAGGCGCGGTTGCCCGGCAGCGGCAGCAGCGCGAGAATGCCGTCCGGCTGAAACCATTGATACGCAATGCCGCGATGCGGCAGCTCAGTGGAAAAGTTTGCCACCACGCCGTGTTGCTGGTAGTCCAGCGGCGCGGCACTGATGCCAGCCTGATTGCGCACCCAGGAATCGCGCCCATCCGCGCCGACGACGAGTTTTGCGTCCAGGGTACGGCCATCTTCCAGCGTGAGCGTGGCGGCATCGTCGGTGAACTTGAGCGCGGCACAACGCGCCGGATGAAACAAGGTCAGATTTTCCTGTTGCTGCAACACTTCCCACAGAGCGTGTTGCAAGGCGCGGTTTTCCAATATACAGGCCAGTTCCGCCACACCCATCTGATAGGCGCTGAATTCCAGCTCCGCTCCGGTATCGCCGAACACGCGCATCGCTTCTACCGCCGCGATGCGGCTGGCATCCAGCAAAGACCAGGCACCGGATTGCTCGAGAAAACTGCGGTTGCCCGGACTGATCGCGTAGATGCGGCTATCCCATTGATCTGTCAGCACATGGTCTTCTGCCAGCTCCTGGTCATCTGCCGTTGCCCGGTCAACAGACTGCCGGGGCGCGGGATGGCTTTCCACCAACGCCAGCGATAGCCCGCTGTGTTTGAGAGCGGCGGCCAGGCTGGCTCCCACCAATCCCCCGCCTATGATGACGACATCGAATTTCATGCACAGAATCATAGCATGCCGCCAAGTTTCATTTATAATCCCTCCCCCTCGCGGAAAATCCCCTGGCTAAAAACTCCAGGTAAAAAAACCCATAACAAAATACAAGATGCGCATCGGCCCCTATCAACTGAAAAACAATCTCATCGTTGCCCCTATGGCCGGGGTGACGGATCGCCCTTTCCGCATGTTATGCAAACGCATGGGAGCGGGCATGGCGGTAAGCGAGATGGTGTCTTCCAATTCACTGTTGTACGGTTCGGAAAAGACCCTGCGGCGCGCCAACCATGAAGGCGAGGTCGATCCGATCTCGGTGCAGATCGTCGGCGCCGATCCGAAAATGCTGGCGCAGGCCGCACAATACAATGTAGACAACGGCGCGCAGATCATCGACATCAACATGGGCTGCCCGGCCAAAAAGATCTGCAACGTGATGGCCGGCTCCGCGCTGCTGCAGAATGAACCGCTGGTGGCGACCTTGCTGGAAGCAGTGGTCGGCGCGGTGAATGTGCCCGTCACACTCAAGATCCGCACCGGCTGGGACAAGGCCAATCGCAATGCGATACGCATCGCCAGGATCGCCGAAGCATCGGGCATCCAGGCGCTGGCAATACATGGGCGCACCCGCGCCTGCGCCTACACCGGCGATGCCGAATACGACACCATCGCCGCGGTCAAGGCCAGCGTGAGCATACCGATCATCGCCAACGGCGACATCACCACGCCGGAAAAAGTCAAATACGTGCTCGAACAAACCGGCGCGGATGCAGTGATGATAGGCCGCGCGGCGCAAGGCCGCCCGTGGCTGTTCCGCGAGATCGAGCATTTCCTCGGCACCGGCCAACATCTGCCCGCGCCGCAAGTCGGCGAGATCCATCGCGTGCTGGTAGCGCATGTGCATGAGCTGTA